>JANNCY010000108.1:0-4509 GCA_031387085.1 Flavobacteriales bacterium
GGAAGACGGAAAAATCAACTACAAAGAAGATTTCTTCGGAAAAGAAACCAACCTTACCGTTTCGGGACAATTAGAAGCAGAAACCTTTGCGATGGCATTGGGACAAGTATATACTTTCGGACCGACATTTCGTGCAGAAAACTCCAATACATCACGCCATTTAGCTGAGTTTTGGATGATTGAACCCGAAGTCGCTTTCAATGATTTAAATGACAATATGGATTTGGCAGAAGATTTTATCCAATACGTAATTAAATATACGATGGAGAAATGCCAAGACGATTTAAAGTTTTTGGAAGGCCGTTTAATCGAAGAAGAAAAAGTAAAACCACAAGCCGAACGTAGCGAAATGAATTTATTAGATAAATTAAATTTCGTTTTATCAACCAATTTCAAACGCGTTTCCTATACGGAAGCCATTGACATTCTTAGAAATTCAAAACCCAATAAAAACAAAAAATTCAATTATATTATTGAAGAATGGGGCGCCGATTTACAAAGTGAACACGAGCGTTTTTTAGTGGAAAAACACTTCAAATGTCCGGTAATATTATTCGATTATCCAGCGAATATCAAAGCGTTTTACATGCGTTTGAATGACAATACTGAACCAGGAAGAGAAACTGTTCGCGCCATGGATATCCTTTTCCCTGGAATTGGAGAAATCGTTGGTGGATCACAAAGAGAAGAGCGTCACGATGTTTTAGTTCAAAAAATGAAAGCACTCGGCATCGATGAAGAAGAACTTTGGTGGTATTTAGACACACGCCGATTTGGAACCGCAGTTCACTCAGGTTTCGGATTGGGCTTTGAACGATTAGTACTTTTCGTAACAGGAATGACGAATATTAGAGACGTGATTCCGTTTCCGAGAACGCCACAAAACGCAGAATTCTAAAAAACTGTTCTCCGTTGTCTGTTTTCTGTTTTTGACCCTACTCAAAGCTGACAACCGACAACCAACAACTGACAACCGACAACCGACAACAAATAATATGCTTAAGCAAAACCTACAGTTCAAATTATCGCAGAAATTATCTCCACAACAAATACAGTTGATGAAGTTAATTCAGTTGCCTACGCAAGCATTTGAGCAGCGTTTGTTGGAAGAAATGAATGAAAATCCGGCGCTCGAAACCGGGAAAGACGATGAGGAAGAAATCTACGAAAAAGACGAGTTTGACAACAATGAAGAAGATTATGATGATTATGAAGGCAGTGATAATATTGAAACCGACGACATCAACATCGACGAATATTTAAGCAACGACGAAACACCCGATTATAAAACCAAAACCAATAATTACAGCGATGACGATGAGCAGAGAGAATCTCCATTGTCGGCGCCTGTAAGTTTTCACCAAGATTTAATCAATCAATTAAATACGTTTATTTTAAATGATGAACAACGGGATATAGCCGAATTCCTTGTTGGAAGCATTGACGATATGGGTTACATCCGAAGAACTATTGAGGAAATCGTTGATGATTTAGCGTTTACACAAGGTATCTATACCGATGAAAAAACGGTCGAAAAAGTATTGCATATTGTACATGAATTAGAACCTGCCGGAGTTGGAGCCCGCGATTTACAAGAGTGTTTATTGTTGCAACTCAAACACAAAACGCCAACTGAATATGTCGATTTGGCCATCAATATTCTTGAAAATCAATTTGATGCTTTTACCAAAAAACATTACGATAAATTACTTCAAAAATATGGTGTTTCGCAAGAGCAACTCAAAAAAACCATTGAAGAAATAGAAAAACTGAATCCGAAACCAGGTGGTGCTTTTACCGGAAACAACAAAATAACAGAACAAGTTATTCCCGATTTTGCTATCCGAATTAACGATGGCGAATTAGAACTAACGCTCAACGGCAGAAACGCACCATCATTGCACGTTTCGAGAGATTATCAAGATATGTTGCAAACCTACAAGGTTTCTAAAGATAAAACCCATTCACAGAAAGATGCAGTACAATTCATCAAACAGAAATTGGATTCTGCCAAATGGTTTATAGATGCGATAAAACAGCGACAAGAAACCCTTTTTGTAACAATGAATGCGATTATGCATTTTCAGCAAGAATACTTCCTTGACGGAGAAGAAACCAGCATGCGACCGATGATATTAAAAGACATTGCCGATATGGTTGGTTTGGATATCTCTACGATTTCGCGTGTGGCTAACAGCAAATATGTCGACACGCCTTACGGAACTAAATTGATTAAAGAATTCTTTTCCGAATCGATGAAAAACGATCAAGGTGAAGATGTTTCGACACTCGAAATTAAAAAAATTCTGCAAGATGTTATTGAAGCCGAAGACAAACACAAACCGCTTCCCGACGATCAATTGGCAGAAATGCTAAAAGAAAGAGGCTATCCCATTGCCCGACGTACTATCGCCAAATATAGAGAACAACTTGATATTCCTGTGGCGAGAATGCGGAAGAAGATGTAGTATAACTATAAAAAGGCGAACTAAACAGTTCGCCTTTTTAATTTATATCACTTTTTAAAATATACAGAAAAACTGTAATTTTT
The DNA here is from genome assembly GCA_031387085.1 of Flavobacteriales bacterium. Taxonomy (GTDB): domain Bacteria; phylum Bacteroidota; class Bacteroidia; order Flavobacteriales; family Flavobacteriaceae; genus Flavobacterium. The sequence continues at coordinate 2,552 of JANNCY010000108.1, forward strand.
ATTCAAATCAACTTTTTACTTTTACAGTATAACAAATTAAAAATTGGGTAAAATAAGTTGCTGGCCAATTTATCAGAGACTTGCCATCTTAACGTGACACGAAACAAAAAATGCTTTTCTAATTTTTTGCAAGAGGATTTATAGAAACTTTTTGTTATTTTTATATGTGTTGGTTATGTAACAAAAAGTAAGATCAAACCAATCAAAAAAAAGCAGCCCTACTTTTTATGTTTTCGACGACATAGTAGGACTGCAGATAATTAAAAATTATATACAAAATTATGAAAAAATTATTATTTGGCTTAATCGCCACCGTTTTATTTTCTACAACAGGAAATGCCCAAAAATTAACACAATCACAAAACAAGGTTATTGGTTCTCAAATGGTTCTTTTAGTAGAATATGCTAAAGCTACAGGTGCAGATAAAATGTCACTCCCTGAGTGGACAAAAACAACAGGAGATTTTGATCCTACAAGAAGCCAAACTTTACTATTAGCAAAAATACATAGTTATGCCTCAAATGAAACCTCAGCTTGTGATATAATGAATTCCGATAATTCTATACTATATCAAGTTGCAACTGAGGGAGGTGAATTAATGAGAGTGTCAGAAGAGCCAAGATGTAACTTCTGGTGTTGGTTAAAAAGAGCTGCAGACCTTATTCTTGCGGTAATTCAAATAATTAACCCTTAATGATAAATCAATTATGCCAAGTGATTTTTTAATTATCACTTGGCATTAAATATAAAGTCTATGAGAAAAAGATTATTTTTTTACTTTCTAATCTTAATTTTAGTTGGATGTAAAACGTTAAAACAAAGTGCTGATGAAATCATCATTGATAAAAAAGGAAATCAACCCATAATATTTGTAAACGGCATTCCTAAAATTGAAGCGATAATTGATGGTAATCCTAATTTATTTATTTTTGATACGGGTGCTAATGTGAGTGCCATAATGGATTCAACGATAATTCCTTCTTTTAAAGATAAAGATTTCGGTTTTTTAGGGAGTGTTAAAGGAGCCGATGGCAAAAAAGTAAGAAACAGAACTTTTGCAACAAACATAAAAACAAACTTGTTTGAAAGTGAAAATATGGTTATGATTTATTTAAATCAACCCAAAACCAAATGTAATAATACCCATGTTAAAGGAGTAATAGGACTTTTTAATATTTTGAGTAGTAAGTATTCCATCTATATGAATTTTAGTTTAAATACGCTTTGTAATATTGTTGAAGATGAAAAAGAAAGAATTATAAAAGAAAATGGATTTGAAGAATTAAAATGTGAATTTAAAAATTCGATAATCTACATTTTTTTAGAAATTGAAGACAAAGAATATAAATTCATTTTAGATACAGGATTTACCGAAAACATAGTTATACCCTATTCAAAAGAGATTAAGTTCACCAATAACAATTATTCAAAATTTGAAGGCAGTTTTTTTAAATCCATAAGTAGCCTGACAAAAGGGAATGAAATTGTGTATGCTGCTATGCCAATTAAAATAGGCAATACAGTTATTGAATCTAATTTGAATTTTTCATCTACTGTTAAATCCCAAAATATTGGAATAGGATTTATTAAAGGATTTGATTGGATAATCGATTATAAAAACAAAAAGTTGTTTTATAAGAAAAATAAAAACCATATAGATACTGGTATCAAATACAAGAATCATCTTTATTCGAATGCTGTTAATGATAAATTAGTAATTATAATAAAGAACCGAATTTCAAATTTAGACTTTGGTTTAGGAGATGAAATTACCTCCATAAACTCAAAAAAAGTAACACTCGAAAATATCTGTGAGATGCAGGATTTACTTAATAAAACGAACGATTGGAGTACTTTAAACCTTGAAGTTATTCCAGCAAAAACAAAATAACAAACCATGAAAAACATACTATACACTGCAATGCTACTCGCGTTGCCACTACTTACTATTGGACAA
>JANNCY010000114.1:0-2855 GCA_031387085.1 Flavobacteriales bacterium
GCAAACTTACTAAAGTGACCGTTTTTAACCGATTTTATAGCAATTCGCAATTCACCACTTTCGGGCGACGAACAAATAGAATAGGCTCTTCGAATTTCTATTGTTTTTAATGTTCCTGCCGAATTAAAACCGGCTTATACATTTACCGCTGGTCAATATATAAATTTGAAATTAACCCTTGACGGAAAAGAAATTCGAAGAGCCTATTCTATTTGTTCGTCGCCCGAAAGTGGTGAATTGCGAATTGCTATAAAATCGGTTAAAAACGGTCACTTTAGTAAGTTTGCTAATGCTAATTTAAAAGTGGGCGATTTAATCGAAGTGGGACAACCCGAAGGAAAATTTACTTTTGAACCGCATTTGGATCGTCAAAAAAATTATGCTGCTTTTGTTGCTGGTAGCGGAATTACTCCGGTTCTATCGATCTTAAAAACCGTTTTACAAAACGAACCAAAAAGCACTTTCGTTTTGGTATATGGAAATAAATCGCCCGAAGAAACTATTTTTTATAATGAATTACATGACTTGCAACTGAACTATGTGGGCCGCTTTTTTGTGCATTTTGTGTTCAGTCAAACGAAAGTCGATGGTGAACTTTTTGGACGAATTGAAAAGTCTTCCGTTAATTTTATTTTGAATAACAAACACAAAGAAAAAGAGTTTGATAAATTTTATTTGTGTGGTCCCGAGGAAATGATTTTGCTAGTGACCACTGTTTTGAAAGAACATAATGTAGCTGATAAGAATATTAAATTCGAATTGTTTTCTACCTCAACTTCCGAAAATACAGCAGCAAGTTCCCATGATGGTCATACCAAAATAACGGTTTTAGTGGATGATGAAGAAACCACTTTTGAAATGAGTCAGAAGCAAACGCTTTTAGAAGCGGCTCTAAAACAAGGCCTTGATGCTCCTTATTCTTGTCAGGGTGGAATTTGTAGCAGTTGCTTGGCTAGAATAAAATCGGGTACTGCCGAAATGAAAAAGAACTCTATTTTAACGGATGGCGAAATTGCCGAAGGTTTAATTTTGACTTGTCAGGCACACCCAACTTCTGCGGAGATTTTTGTTGATTATGATGATGTTTAGTCGATTGTTACTTTAGATTTTTTTCTATCAATGAAATGATACTATCAGGTGTAATAGTTCGCATTACATCTTCATAACCTGCTACTTTTTTGTTTCCATAAACCGAAGTTGGCAATAGCGGATATTTTTCCCTATCCGAAACCAAACAATTTTCAAAAGGCTGATTGAAAGGTGCAAAACCCGCATACGGATGCGTTGCTCCCCAAAGAGTTATCGTTTTTACTCCATACATTGCCGCTAAATGAGCATTTCCAGAATCCATCGAAACCATAACATCGAGATTGGAAATAAGTTGCAATTCTTTTTCAAAAGAAATGATTCCGGCTAAATTATAAACATTCGTTAAACCCAGAGCCATGGTGTTTAGTTTTTCTTTTTCGCGTTTTCCTCCTCCAATAAGCAGTAGTCGCAAATTGGGATTTTGTGACAATTCCTCAACAACATTTCGCATTAAATCTAAAGGATAGGTTTTACTATTGTAATGAGCAAATGGTGCAACGCCAATCCATTTTTGCTTTTTTTCTCCAATTAAATCAAGGATTTTATCTGGAATTTCTTCTTTAGCTAAAAAAGTTGGACTGTTAAAATGAAGCGAATATCCTAATTTTTGAAACGTTTCAACATGCCTTTCAAACATTGTTTTTAACGGTTTGAATTCTTTGTCTTTTAATTGTGTTAACGCCTTTTTTTCCGTTCTTCCTTTATCGGTATATGCAATTTTTTTTCCGTTTAAGGCAAATAAAGTCCGAACCACTTTAGAACGTAAAACATTATGCAAATCGACAATTTCGGTAATACCTATTGCTTTCAAATCTTTATACAATCGAAACAATCCCAGCAATCCTTTGTGCTTGTGATGAACATGAACCGTAAAAAAATTTACATTCGGAATGTTATAAAAAATGGGTTTGAAGAATACTCTGGAAACAACCGTAACTTTTACATTGGGATGTTGCTTTACAAAAGCTAAAATAACAGGAACCGTCATTGCGACATCTCCCATTGCTGAGAGTCGAATGACAGCGATATGTTTAGTTGGTTCTGACAAAATATTACTTTTAATTGCGGTTTTTTTTGAAAACCGGTCATTCTTTGGCCTTTGTTTGGCCATTTCAATTTATACAAATCTCTTGAAAATCAGGCAACTCGAGCAGACTTGTTAACAAAATCCTTTAGTTTTCAACAATTTACTGGTCTTTTCTTGGCCTTTTCTTGGCCATTTCATTCTTATTTTCCAAATCAGAAATTGTTTTGGAGATTGCTTCCGCATACACTTCCATTCTTTTTATATACTCATCATTTATTTTATATATGGAAGTGGATCCTTCTCCTTGCTGCTCTATTGTTTCACTAGAAACAAATTTTTCAACTCTAGTTCTTACTTGCTTTCTAGATAATTTATCTTCAAAAAGACCTACGAAATCTTTCATTTTTGCCTTACCTTCTTTTAATAAAAATTGAACAATAATATTAAAAAATTGACCCTCATCTAATTCTTGAAGATTATAATATTTAGCTTTTTCGTCCGTAAACTCATAATAATCTTTTGAAAGAATATAATAAACAGCATTTGTTTTACCTCGCTTTTCAATTAGTTTTTTTTCTAAAAGTTTGGAAACAATTTCTACATCTAAATCTTTTTTAGACACATTCTTTTTTATCATATTTAAAGTAATTACTTCTAAAACCGATAATTTATCCGCTTCTGGCAACTCTTCTTGTACTGCAACTATAAACAATGCAAAAGCTCTATCTTCAATAACCGC
>JANNCY010000137.1:0-9871 GCA_031387085.1 Flavobacteriales bacterium
GTGTTTAATAGCATAAGCTTTTTAAAATCAAATGAACAAAAAAACAATATATCAATTTTAAACAAGAACAAAAATGGCATCAATCAATCCTTATTTAATTTTTAACGGAAATTGCGAGACAGCGTTTCTATTTTACAAATCGGTTTTTGGCGGCGAATTCCCTTATATCGGAAAATTCAAAAACATGCCAGCCGACGACAATTGTCTACCACCAACAGCCGAAGATGCTGAAAGAATTATGCACGTTTCGTTACCTATCGGAAAAGAAACTGTTTTAATGGGAAGCGATAGCACGGCACAAAGTGGCGATGTAATTGTGGGGAACAACTTTTCTATTTCTATCAATACCGATAGCACAGCAGAAGCAGACCAACTTTTTAACGGACTTTCAGCGGGTGGTAATGTAATCATGCCAATGAATAAAACCTTTTGGGGCGCTTATTTCGGAATGTTTTCGGATAAATTCGGCATCTGTTGGATGATCAATTATGATGAAGTACAGCAATAAAATCGACAACATAGACTAAAAACACCCGTTTAAAAAAGGACTTTTAAACGGGTATTTTTTGTTATCTTTTTAACGAAAAGTGGGATCTGAATTCTCTTGCTTCATTTACACCATCGAGATTTTTTTCTTTGTATTTCACAAGAAACCAATAATCGGTAGCGGGAGCCATAGTGCCATTATACATTCCATCCCAACCCAATCCAGTAGGACTAAATTGCTTTAAAAATTTTCCTTCTCTATTAAAAATGTATACCTGTGCTTCTGGCAAATTATTGTAATAATAGATATTCCATTGATCATTATTTCCGTCACTATTTGGAGTAAAGAATCTTGGATAACCCATTACGGTTACAATTTTAGTGATTTGAGTACACGACGTATCATCGGTAACAGTAACGTTATGGACTCCAGATGAAACCTGATAAAAAACATTGGAAGTTTGAACCGGACCATTATCCAATTGGTAAAAGAAAGGACCGTTACCACCTTGTACAACCACCGTCATCACATTGTTTTCTGTGAAAGTATCATCAATACTGGTAAAAAAATCGGTAGCTTGTTGTGCCTCAATTACAGTTCCAACTACCTGACTCGATTTACAACCGGTTGCTCTATTGGTGGCAATTACAGCATAATTTCCAATGGCAATAGCCGTATAATAACTCAGATTGGCACCAGGTATCAATGCGCCATTAAAAAACCATTCAAACGAATAGTTTAAGGTAGTTAAGCCTGATACAAACGTATAATTTCGAACCAGATTTCCGTTCGCATTAAAACAAATATCGCCATCCACTAAAATCGGATTGGGTAAAGGATATATGGTCACAAAAGTAGTAACTAGCGATGAAGCACAACCTCCAGAACTCGGAATGGTATACGTTATCGTATACACACCGGCATCACTGGCACTTGGATTAATAGCACCTGTTACACTGTTTATTGATAGTCCGGGTGTTGAAGTAAATACGCCATTAGCAAAAGCAAAAGTTCCATTTAAATTTACCGATGCAGAAGTTACATCTCTACAAAACGGTGTATTATAAGCTATTGTAGCTGTTGGAATACCTGTAATTGTGACATTTGCAGTGGCTGGAGTTAAAATACAATTTGGAATTGACGGAATCGCATACGTCACTGTATAAGTTCCCGGAATACTCAAGCCTGGATTAATTGCTCCTGTAGCAGCATTAATACTTAAACCGGAAGTGGAACTATAAACACCGCCTGTATAACCATTTACTCCCGTTAATGTCGCTGGTTGATTCGTAAGTAACGATTTGCAAAAAGGAGTTCCGGCATAACTAAGTGCGGCTGTTGGAAAGGAATTTATAACCACATTTGTCGTTATTGGATAACCGGCACAACCGCCAAAAGAGGGCACATTGTAGGTAACAATATAATTTCCTGGTGTACTTGTAATTGGTGTTATTGAACCATTGGTACTATCAATGGTTAAACCGGCAGTTGAAGTAAAAGTTCCTCCTGTAAAAGCGCCTACACCATTCAATGAAATCGTTTCTTGGGCAGTAAGATTACCACAATAAGGTGAATTTAGATAACTAATTGTCGCAGATGGCGAAAGTACAATCGCAATATTTCTTGTTACTGGAGGAACGGTACAACCATTAGCTGTCGGAATCGTGTAGGATACCACATAACTCCCCGGAGTACTTGTACTTGGTGTAATGGCTCCTGTTGCTGCATCAATCGTTAATCCTGCTGTTGACGTAAATGTTCCGCCTGTATATAAATTGGTTCCTGTTAAAGTAACCAATTGCGGTGTTGTTTCGGAGGTACAAAATGACGAACCTCCAGAATATAAAATATTTGCTGTTGGAGATTGATACACAGTTACGGAATAGCTAGTGGTATTTGAACATCCTAAAGCATTGGAAATTGTAAAGGTAACATTGTAAGTTCCAGGTGCCGTAAAAGTATGTGTTGGATTTTCAACAGTTGAAGTCGTGCCATCACCAAAATTCCATAAAAAAGTATCTAAAACGGTTCCGAATGGTAAATAAGTAGTGTTTTCAAAAATAGCATCGTCGTAACAAGTATTGGTTATGGTAAAATCGGCAACCGGATCAAAGAGCGTTAAATTAGTTGAAATGTTTACCGTACATCCTGTTACCGAAGTTAACAAACACGTATACACTAAACCTGCATTGGGATTGCTTACATTTATGGATTGGGTTGTTGCTCCTGTATTCCATAAATACGAAAAACCAATAGGAGCTGATAAAATCGCTGCAAAAGAACCGGTACAATACGTAGAACTAATTTGCAATGGCGAACAATAAGCATCGACATAAGCATAACCAAAATGGCCTCCTAAAGAACAATCACCCGTCGCAAATTCTATCGATATGGTTTGTCCGATATAAGCACTTAAATCGAGTCCAACGGTGGTCCAATCTTTATAACGCACATCACCAAAAGAATTAGCACAGGTTTGAAAACCCGGAATATTACCTCCGGAAACAACGGTATATTCCCCACAAACAGGATCAATAAGAGCACCTGCAGCGTTTAATACCCTAATTTGAAAACGAGGTTGTTCACTCTGCGAATGATCTGGATCTTGTAAAACTACCGCATATTTATATATAAAAAGTGAATTTGAAGCACTTACAGTAAGAGAATACGTAAGTTTCTCTGCTTCAGAACCCGTACTATCATTTCCCAATCGCGCCGAATACAAACCACCTGGCGCCACAACCGTAATTAGGTCACACGCATTTGGATCGGTCCCAGTTCCAGTCATAATAGTATGTCGACCCGTTACAATTCCAGGAGTTGTTGTATTTATAGGACAACAGCCTCCTGTTCCACCTTGCCATCCATTTAAAGTTCCCGATTCAAAATCGGAATTTGGACAAGACGATTGACTAAATAAAGACATACTACTTGAAAGAAAGAATACTAAATATAGCTTTTGATGCAGTTTCATGGTATGTTTTTTATCAATAAGCAGCACTTATCTTGTACTACCAATAAATTGATGAATTAGATAACAATAATAGTCTTTTATTTTGTTAGCTAAGTTAAAAAATTACTATTTTCTTACAGAAAAGTACCATATTTTGAAAAAACAGGTGTTTTTACGGGTATAAAATTTTCTTTAAAAAAAACAAAAAATCAGATATACTACTTGGCAACATCATTCAGAATCCATTCTAACTCAGGATCTTTGTGACTCAGTTTGTCTTGTAAAGTAGAAACAATTTCCTTATCGGGAAAAATACCTCTGCCCTTAATATTGGTTTGACTAATGGTTTTAATATCCATCAATCCCAATCGCAACGGAATTTTAGAATTGGGCAATGCTACCACAGGCATAATTCCGGCAACAGTGCCATTAAAAGCGCCACCTGTTTCTTCTCCAACAAATGTCACATTCGGATTTAGTTTTAAAGTAGACGACAAAATACACGAAGCCGAGAAACTTCCACCGTTAATCATCACGTATACTTTTCCATTAAAATGATTCGGATTGCTTTTTCTTTTTCTGGCACCCGCCAACAAAAACCGATACGTGCCGTCATCCTGTTTTGTGGTTTTAAAATACGAAATTCCCATATAAAAGGGATAGCCAATTCCGATAAAAGGATACGCCAGTTTTGGAGAAGCTTTAAAAACACCTGTCCGCCACAAACTTGTTTTGGATGTTACAGTAGATGGTTGAATAACGGTATATTCCTTATCGGTAAGGTACGAATACAAGTTGACTACTTCTGCAATTCGTCCACCGGGATTATCACGAATATCAATAACCAAAGTCGTAATTTTTTGTTTCTTTATCGAATCAAATAACAAATCATAAACACGTTTGTAATTGCCTTGCGTGAAGTTCTTAATTTTTAAAACAGCAACCGAAGCATTCGTCGGAACTACGGTCAAGCTTTTTATATATTCTTTATTAGCAGTATCATAACCGAAAATTCGTTTGCGCTTTCTTTCTACTTTCGTTTTAGCTTTATCTTTTGGAGTGGCAACCGCTACTTTTACTGAGTCTTTAATTGGATTATTCGCTTTAAGAACTGGTTTATTTCTAGAAACTACTCGAGTTAGTAACGAATCGTTTTGTTTAAAAACATAGGTTAAACTGTCTTTGATTCCGATTTCGTTTGTTAAAAACATAGAAAAACGTTTGGAAAAAAACTTGGGTAAAAAAGTAGTATTAAATCCGTCGGAAGTAAACGATTTTCGATACTTAGCATAAACCGATTGTGGCGTTATCGAATTCACCGAAATGACCTCTGCTCCTTCCTTGATTTTATTTTTCTTGGATTTGCTTTTCAACACATACAACTTGTCATTCTGCCATTCGAAAACAAATTGCGAAATCGGTCCGTCACCGCTTTTCTTATATATTTTTGCTTGCTTTTTGGAAACCTTTTTTATCGTTGGCGACATCGACATGTGACCTTGACGAACTGCAGCAATAACCGGACTAATGACAAAATAAAACTCCTTGCTCGTCATGGGTGTATTGACTACCGAACGAATACTGTCGAATTTGGCGTTGAGTTGCTCTTTCGAAATATAACCGTACAAATTGGGATACAATTTTTCCAATTTATGTTGGGTGTAATTGATATCGGATTGCAGTTTTTCAACGGGAATCGGTTTGGAAATTGCTTGATTGTATTTTTCCACGGAAGTACAATTAACAAACGCAGCACAAAAAACGGACAATAAAAAAACACTTCTGATTTTTAATAACATAACATCAATTTAAATTGCGGCTACCGCTTTTATCTCATCAATAATTCGAAACGCCAAAATATCAGCAGCTTCTTGCGTTGGTGCTTCGGTATAAATTCGGATTATCGGTTCCGTGTTTGATTTTCGCAAATGCACCCATTCTGTAGCAAAATCGATTTTCACGCCGTCGATAGTTGAAATATCTTCGGTTGCATATTTGGCTTTCATCGCAACTAAAATCGCATCGACATCAATCTGTGGTGTCAATTCGATTTTGTTTTTACTCATATAATACTGTGGATACGAAGCGCGCAATTCGGCTACCGTTTTCTCTTGATTCGCCAAATACGTTAAGAACAACGCCACACCAACCAAACTGTCTCTTCCGTAATGCAATTCTGGATAGATGATACCACCATTTCCTTCGCCTCCAATAATCGCGTTGGTTTTTTTCATTAGTTCCACTACATTTACTTCGCCAACCGCACTTGCTTGATAACTACCGTTGTGTTTGTTAGTGATATCGCGCAACGCTCTTGAAGAAGACATATTAGAAACCGTATTTCCTGGCGTTTTGCTCAACACATAATCGGCACAAGCCACCAAAGTATATTCTTCTCCAAACATTTCACCATCGTTAGAAATGAACGCCAAACGGTCTACATCGGGATCGACTACAATTCCGAAATCGGCTTTTTCTTCTACAACCAATTTACAAATGTCACCCAAATGTTCTTTCAACGGCTCTGGATTGTGCGGAAAATGTCCGTTCGGTTCGCAATACAATTTTACGACTTCTACTCCCATTTGCTCCAGTAAATTCGGAATGATAATTCCACCACTCGAGTTCACACCATCAACCACCACTTTAAATTTTCGCTTGGCAACGGCTTCAGCATCTACTAATGGCAAATCTAAAACTTCATCGATATGAATGTCCATATACGAATCGTTAATCGTGATTTCACCCAATGCATCCACATCCGAAAAATCAAACGCTTCTGCTTCGGCGATTTCTAAAATCAATTCGCCGTCCTTCCCACTTAAAAATTCCCCTTTCTCATTCAGTAATTTCAACGCATTCCACTGCTTCGGATTGTGAGAGGCGGTTAAAATAATACCTCCATCTGCTTTTTCTAAAGGCACTGCAATTTCAACGGTTGGTGTGGTCGACAATCCCAAATCGATAACATCAATTCCCAATCCCAACAACGTATTCATGACCAAATTATGAATCATCGGTCCCGAAATACGAGCATCTCTTCCAATAACCACTTTAACCTTTGAATTGTCATTCCGAGGTAACGAGGAATCTCTTCCCGCTTTCAAAAACGTTCCGTAAGCCGATGCAAATTTCACTGCGTCAACCGGTGTTAAATTATCGCCTACTTTCCCGCCTATTGTGCCTCGAATTCCAGATATTGATTTTATTAAAGTCATTTTTCAATTATTACGTTTTGTGCTACAAATATAAAAAAGTTGCTGAGTTACTGAGTAGCTGAGTTGCTAAGTTTTTTCTATATTTACAAAAACTAACTCAGTGGCTCAGCTACTCAGTCACTCAGCTGCTCAAAAAAATGAACTTTCTAGCGCATATCTATCTTTCTGGAAACAACGATTTGCTGAAAATCGGCAATTTTATGGCGGATAGTATTCGTGGGAATACCTATTTGAACTATCCTGAGGAAATCAAAAAAGGTATTCTTTTGCATCGCTATATTGATACATTTACCGATGCACATCCGATATACAGAAAGAGTAAACACCGACTACATCAAAAATACGGACATTATTCGGGAGTGATTATGGACATTGTGTACGACCATTATTTGGCAAAGAATTGGTCGAAATACTCTGATGAAAATTTAGAAGACTATGCAGCAAATTTTTACAAGCTACTACAAGATAACTATGCCGTTTTAACCGAAAAAACACAAGGCATGTTGCCGTATATGATTGCCCGTAATTGGTTAGTAAGTTATGCGTCGTTGGCCGGATTGGAAATGATATTATTTCAAATGGATTACCGCACCAAACACCGCGCGCACATGCAGGAAGCGATGGTAGAGTTAGCACAATTTTACAACGAATTTGAAGAAGAGTTCCGATTGTTCTTTGAAGAATTGGAGCAACATTGCAAAGAGAAATTAGCCGAATTATGAGAAAAATAATCTTCCTTATTGGTTTACTTTCTGTTATTTGTCAAGCTCAAAAAGGCCTAATCACATCAAAAGTAATGGTCGTTTCTGCACGTGAAGAAGCGTCTCAAATTGGAGTCGAAATTATGAGAAAAGGCGGTAATGCTTTTGACGCTATGGTTGCCACCGAACTGGCTTTGGCAGTTGCTTATCCGTATGCGGGAAATATTTCTGGTGGTGGATTTATGGTTTACCGCTTAAATAATGGTAAAGTCGGCGCCCTCGATTACCGGGAAAAAGCACCAATAAAAGCTACCAAAAATATGTACTTGGATAAAGCCGGAAATGTAATTCCGAATTTAAGCACCGACGGCGCGCTTTCTGTTGGCGTTCCCGGAACCATTGCAGGCATTTTTGCTGTACATGAAAAATTCGGAAAGCTTTCCCTAACCGAAATAATGAAACCCGTTATTGCTTTGGCAAGAAAAGGAGTCGTAGTTACCGAAAAGCAATTGGTACAAATCAACACCAATCAAGCTGCCATTATCAAAATCAGCGGAAACGAAACATTGTATGCTAAAAGCTATAAAGTCGGCGATACAATAAAATACCCCGCGCTTGCCGATACCTTAACCCGTATTATGAACAATGGAAGAGATGAATTCTACAAAGGTGAAACGGCAAAAAAACTAGTCAGCTTTCTTCAAAAAAAAGGAGGTATAATCTCTTTAGAAGATTTAGCCAAATACGAAGTCAAATGGCGAACTCCGTTGACGTTTAACTATAACGATTTAAAAATCACTTCGATGTCACCACCGTCAAGCGGAGGAATTACATTGGCTCAAATTATGACGATGATTGCACCTTATGAGGTTTCAAAATACCAACACAATTCGACAGCATACATTCAACTTTTAGTCGAAGCCGAACGACGTGCTTATGCCGATAGAAATTATTTTTTGGGCGACCCTGATTTTGTCACATTCCCTAAAAAACAATTACTTAGTAAGAAGTATTTAAAGCAACGTATGAGTTCCTTCAATTGGGAAAAAGCGACAAAATCTACCGAAGTAAGTCATGGTGAAATTACCATTTCTGAAAGCAACGAAACCACGCATTATTCGATCGTCGATGCGCAAGGAAATGCCGTTGCTGTCACCACGACTTTAAATGGCGCGTACGGTTCTAAATTATATTCGGATGAATTGGGGTTCTTTTTCAACAACCAAATGGACGATTTTAGTTCGAAGCCTGGAGTACCCAATTCCTATGGATTAGTCGGTGCCGAAGCCAACAGTATCGCTCCCGAAAAACGAATGTTGAGTTCGATGACGCCAACCATCGTAGAAAAAAAAGGAAAGTTATTTATGCTTTTGGGATCGCCTGGCGGATCAACTATTATAACCTCCGTTTTACAAACGATACTAAATGTTTCGGAATTTAAAATGGGAATGCAAGAAGCCGTTAACGCCCCACGCTTTCACCATCAGTGGTTGCCCGACGATGTGCTCTTTGAACCTGGACGATTTCCTTCCACTGTTTTAGACGAACTGACCAAAAAAGGATACATTCCCAATCAGAAAACAGCGCCTGTAATCGGAAAAGTCGATGCCATTTTAGTTTTACCCAACGGACACTACGAAGGTGGCGCCGATTATCGCGGTGATGACAAAGCCGTTGGATATTGACGTAAGTAAATTAAAAAAACTATTTTTGTGTTCCTCATTAGTTGAAATTTTAAAATGCCAAATCGCAGCACCTTATCGATAGTACTTTTTTTTCGAAAAATCATTCGCCGTTTGGAATCGATTTTCTTTTTGGCAAAACAACTCTTGTCGGAAAGAAATTTTATTTACTTAGCAAGTGTAGTTGTTGCCATATCCTGTGCCTTTGCCGTTATTATGCTAAAAAGTTTCGCACACAACGTATTCATTTTTGCTAACTATGTAAACGGGTATTTAAAGCTTCCTTATATCAATAGTATTTTACCGATTGTGGGGATTTTATTGACGGTTTTTGTCATACGGAAATTCCTTGACGGAAGCATCGAAAAAGGAAGTTCCCATATCTTACATGCCGTTGCTAAAAAAGGTGGAATCATTCCAAAAAAACAAATGTACGCGCAAATTATCACGAGTTCATTAACCGTTGGATTGGGAGGCTCTGCCGGTTTGGAAAGTCCGATTGTAATTACCGGTGCTGCCTTTGGTTCCAACTTCGCTCAAAAATATAAATTGTCACAAAAAGAGCGCATTCTGCTTTTAGCATGTGGCGTTTCTGCCGGAATTGGTGCAGCATTTAACGCGCCGATTGCAGGCGTTTTATTCGCCATAGAAGTGGTATTAACTGATATTACCATTTCGGCATTTATACCCATCATTATTTCGGCGGCAACAGGAGCTTTGGTTTCTAAAATTCTGTTAAGCCAAGATGTTTTATTGAGCTTTGAAAAAGAACAAAATTTCGATTTTCACAATACGCCTTACTATGTACTACTCGGAATATTAGCAGGATT
>JANNCY010000144.1:0-3998 GCA_031387085.1 Flavobacteriales bacterium
CCACTCAACATTCTTGGCAATAATATTTTTTGATACGTTTCTTTGTTTAACTGCGCTAATAATTCGGGTTCGTTTTGCGAATGTTGTTCGATGTAATTTTCTAAATCTTCAGATAGGAAGTGCATAATGATACTTTTCTGCGAAATTACAAATATCCAAAATACCAAAATACTAAATGGACAAATTGTTTTACCTTTGCGCCATGGTGGAGAAAAAAGACATTCGAAGTTTATCCAAAGAACAGTTACGTGATTTTTTTGTTGCCAATGGTGATAAAGCTTTTCGTGGCAATCAAGTCTACGAATGGTTGTGGAGCAAAGCGTCTCATAATTTTGAAGACATGACGAATGTTTCTAAAGAAACACGTTCAATGTTGGAAACCAATTTCGTCATCAATCACATAAAAGTGGATACAATGCAACGCAGCGAAGACGGTACTGTAAAAAATGCGGTTCGCTTGCACGATGGACTGATTGTAGAAAGCGTGTTAATTCCAACCAATACTCGAACAACGGCTTGTGTTTCAAGTCAAGTGGGTTGCAGTTTGGATTGTAATTTTTGTGCTACTGCACGTTTAAAGCGCATGCGAAATCTCGAACCTGGAGAAATTTACGATCAAGTAATTGCTATCGATAGAGAAAGTAAATTGTACCATAACCGACCACTTTCCAATATTGTTTTTATGGGAATGGGAGAACCGTTGATGAACTATAACAATGTCGTCAAAGCGATTAACATGATTACTTCCAATGAAGGATTAGGAATGTCGCCAAAACGAATTACAGTTTCTACATCGGGAATTCCGAAAATGATTAAAAAAATGGCAGATGATGAAGTGAAATTCAAATTGGCAATTTCGTTGCATTCGGCTATTGATGATGTTCGTGCTAAGATTATGCCTTTTAGTACTAATTTTCCACTAAAGGATTTGCGTGAAAGTTTAGAATATTGGTACGCTAAGACAAAAAGTAAAATTACTTACGAATACGTAGTTTGGAAAGGAATTAACGACAATAAAGAAGCCATTGATGCCTTGGTTAAATTTTGCAAATACGTTCCCTGTAAAGTCAATTTAATCGAATACAATCCGATTGATGATGGTGAGTTTCAACAAGCATCAGATGAAGCAATAGACAATTACATCAAAGCATTAGAAAAATATAATATAGTAGCAAAAGTCCGCCGAAGTCGAGGAAAAGATATTGATGCTGCCTGTGGTCAATTGGCTAATAAATCATAAAAAAAACGTCCCGATATTATCGGGACGTTTTTGTTTAACTAACTATTATTTAATTAATTTCCAATTATGATTGTGTGTGGAATTCCGTTAAGTGTAAATATTGCAATATTATCGCAATCGCCATTTCCATAATCAAGAGTTGCTGTATTGTTATTTCGAACTATCGTAATAACGCCGCTAACTAGTAATGGTTTGTTCACAAGGACACAACTCATTCTTACAATTAACGGAGTTGTTATTGTACTGGTTTGTACTGTAGTATTTGGAAAAGTAGTAGACCAACTTCCTGTAACTCTGTATTTGTTATCTGTGAAAACAGGAGTGCCAAAACCTTCAATAATTTCTCTGATTCTTTGTCCAACTCTTGTATATGAATTTCCATTAGGGAAAGTAGCGGTAATGTCCATATTCATTGTTACTAAAGGATGACTTGGTGAAGTAGCCGTTGCAACAGTCATAATTCTTGTGAATGTTTTACTTCCTTCAAAAAGAATAGCATTATGACGGAAATTGTCAAATGTATAAGTTATAGTATGTGAAGGAGCAGTAGGTTGGAAAGTAAAAGTGATGATTATCTTACCACTTACTGTATTTCCATTGTTAAGTACACAAGGTGTAGTTCCAAAATCGATGGTTTTAGTTACTAATGTTCCAGGTGTGATTGGTGTTCCAAACGCAGGAACTCTAGTAACTGTAGCACAGACAGAAAATGTAGTATTGGGATCTTCGGTTGTTTTACCATTTAAGGTGTTGGAATAGGTATTTGCTTCTTCTTGTTCAACGATATCTGCTACATCGTCATTTGCAATATCCATTTTAGCGTTAACAGTTGCTTCTTCAGAAGTAATGGTCGAATTATCGTCTTCGTTTTTTGTACAACTTACCATTGCAATTGCCAATGTTAAGCTTAAAATTAATTTTTTCATAATAAATGTTTTTAATGGTTGTTGTTAATTAATAATCGTAAATTAAAGTAAATTATTGTTTTAAGAACTTCATTATTTGAAAAGGTTTAATCAACAATCAATTTTTTTTTCAAATAGTTACATTATTGTATCTTTGATGACGAATGAATATCACCGCACAAATAAAACAGCCGATTCAGCAAGAGATGGAACTTTTCGAAAAGAAGTTCTATGAATCAATGTCTTCCAAAGTAGCTTTGCTCAATAGAATTACCTATTATATTGTGAATAGGAAAGGGAAACAAATGCGTCCGATGTTTGTTTTTCTCACTGCAAAAATGATTTCCAACGGCAATGTTAATGAACGTACTTATAGAGGCGCTTCGGTAATCGAACTCATTCATACCGCGACTTTGGTGCATGATGATGTAGTAGATGACAGCAATCAACGAAGAGATTTTTTTTCCATAAATGCTCTTTGGAAAAATAAAATCGCAGTCTTAGTTGGTGATTATTTACTTTCTAAAGGATTATTGCTCTCTATCGATAATGGCGATTTTGATTTGCTGAGAATTATTTCTGTTGCCGTTCGTGAAATGAGTGAAGGCGAATTACTTCAAATTGAAAAAGCCAGAAGATTGGATATTACCGAAGATATTTACTACGAAATTATCCGTCAGAAAACCGCCACGCTTATTGCAGCTTGTTGTGCACTTGGTGCGAAATCAGTTTCTGAAGATATTGTCCAAGTAGAAACGATGCGAAAATTTGGTGAACTTATCGGAATGGCATTTCAAATAAAAGACGATTTGTTTGACTATACTGATGAAGCCATTGGGAAACCAACCGGAATCGATATTAAAGAACAAAAAATGACGTTGCCGTTAATTTATGCATTGAATAACTGTTCGGATAAAGAAAAGAGTTGGTGTATCAATTCGATTAAAAACCATAATAAAGACAAGCAGAGAGTGAAAGAAGTTATTCAATTTGTAAAAGACAAAAACGGACTTTCCTACGCCGAGCAAAAGATGGAACACTTCCAACTAGAAGCACTCGCATTAATTCAAAACTTCCCAAATTCAATTTATAAAGACAGCTTGACTTTGATGGTGAACTATGTTATTGAAAGGAAAAAATAAAATATTATTTTTATTTAAATTGCTAAAAATCAATACCATATAAATTATTTCATTTTTTTTTCATTTAGCGATGCAACTATTTTGCAACCTTACTCGTCTATGCTAATAGAACACTTATAAGAAACTAAAAATCTAACATTCTAAGCAGTCTAATTAATCTAAATGAAAGTAATTAACT
The DNA here is from genome assembly GCA_031387085.1 of Flavobacteriales bacterium. GTDB lineage: Bacteria > Bacteroidota > Bacteroidia > Flavobacteriales > Flavobacteriaceae > Flavobacterium. Next base: position 3,466 of record JANNCY010000144.1, read on the forward strand.
TACATCAGGATGAAAAAGAAATCATCGAATTGGCAGTCGAAAATAATCGGCATGCGCAACAGAAAATATATTCGAAGTTTGCTCCAAAAATGTTAAGCGTTTGCCGTCAATACATAAAAGATTTGCATCTGGCAGAAGACATTATGATTACCGCTTTTATGAAAGTGTTTACCAATTTAAATCATTTTGAACATAAAGGAAGTTTTGAAGGTTGGATACGAAGAATCATGATAAACGAATGCATTTCCTTTATCAGAGTTCAGAAAAAAATAAAATTCATTGAAGACGAAACGTATTTTGAAGAAAGCTACAATAATATAGAAAGTCAGTTTTCAGTAGAAGATATTCAATCGGTAATCGACTTTTTGCCCGACGGATATAAAATGGTGTTCAATTTATTCAGTTCCATTGCTGTAATTTTTTAATTTATTGATGTTGTCTTGCAGCATTTTCCGTGCGTGTGACAACTGCGATTTGGATGTTCCTTCGTTTATTCCGAGTAGTTCTGCAATTTCCTGATGTTTGAAACCTTC
>JANNCY010000145.1:0-13281 GCA_031387085.1 Flavobacteriales bacterium
TGGCAGCTGATCAAAAAATGATTTTTTTACGTCGCGGTATTCTGAAAAAGTCGCATGATAATCTAAATGATCGTGTGATAAATTGGTAAAAACGCCACCAGCGAACTGCAATCCTTCGGTGCGTTTTTGATGAATTCCGTGAGAGCTCACTTCCATAAAACAATAATCGACACCGTTTTCAATCATTTCATTTAAATAATGATTGATGGTTAAGGAATCGGGAGTAGTGTGTGTTGCTTTGTGTTCGACATCATCCACCATTATTTTCACTGTGGAAAGCAATCCGACTTTATAGCCCGCTTTTTTAAACAATTGGTATAAAAGAGAAGCGATGGTTGTTTTTCCGTTCGTTCCTGTAATACCAACTAATTGCAGTTTTGAAGAAGGATTATCATAATAATTGGCAGCCATAAACGCTAGCGCTGCATTGGTATCTTTAACTTGGACGTACGTGATTCCTGTTACTATAACTTCCGGAAAGGAGTCGCATACAACAGCAATCGCACCAAGATTAATCGCTTTTTCGACAAAGTCATGTCCGTTAGAAACCGAACCTCTAATAGCAACAAAAACATCGTTTTCCTGAATTTTTCTCGAATCAAATTCGATTGTATTCACAGGTATTTCGGTGGAGCCTTTTACGGCTTCAATCGCAACTTTATATAATATGTCTTTAAGGATAATCACGATAATTGTAATAGTATGGTTGCGTTTTTAATAATGGCTTGACCTGGTTGAATGGATTGGGATTTCACTTTTCCAACACCAATCACTTTAACTTTTAATTTTAAATTCTCTAACAATGCAATCGCATCCATTCCTGACATTCCTTTTAAATTCGGGATGACCGTTAGTTTTTCATTTTCCTTATCGGAATATTTTTGATAACTAACTTCCTGCTTGGTTACTTTTCTATTTAAATTTTTTATTTCGTTAGTGGAAGGTGAATCGGTAAATATCTTTTGAGCAATGCGTTTAAAAACGGGACCCGCAACATCGGCTCCGTAATAATTATTTTTAGAAGTATTGGGTTTGTGTACTACTACAATGCAAGAGTATTTTGGGTTTTCTGCTGGAAAAAATCCAACAAAAGACGAAATATAGTGTTTGTCGTTTCCGCCGTTTTTACCATAATTTGCTTGTGCAGTTCCAGTTTTTCCTGCCATAGAAAAATCTTTAGAATACAACTTTGAGCCCGTTCCGCGTTTTACAACATTTTGCAAAACTGTTTTTAATTTTTTGATTGTTTCTTGAGAACAAATACTCGGATTAATCACTTGTTTGTCATACTTTTTAATGGTTTTGTTCCACTCTTTAATTTCGGAAACAAAAATGGGTTTCACCATCTCACCGTTATTGGCAACAGCATTATAGAGCGTTAAAGTTTGTAATGGTGTAACGGCAACTCCGTATCCGAAAGCCATCCATGGCAATGAGATAGGGCTCCAACTTTTATCCTTCGTTTGTGGGATTTTAGGAATTCCTTCTCCTTGAAATGGCAATCCTAGTGGTTTGTTTAATCCCATACGATCAATTCGATCAACAAATTCTTGAGGATTATTTTTATAATTTTCATAAACCGCCTGAACCATTATGGTGTTGGATGACACTTCAAATCCACGAGCTAATGATATTTTTCCGTAACCGCCATCATGGGAATCACGTACTTTTTTTCCGTTATAGATGATAGTTCCTCCGTTGCTATCGTACACTTTACTCGTGTCAATTTTATTGTCATCAAGCAAGGCGATCATGTCTATTAATTTGAATGTAGAACCTGGCTCATGCGCTTCGGCAATGGCGTAATTCACCGTTTCGTAATACGAGCCATCTTCTGCTTTTCCTAAATTAGAAATCGCTTTTACTTTTCCGGTTTTGGTTTCCATAACAACCACACATCCGTGATCGGCGCCGTATTCTTCTAATTGTTTTAACAACGCATGGTGGGCAATATCTTGAATGTAAACATCAATTGTTGAAATAACATCGTAACCATCTTGAGGCTCTACTTCATTTACATCACGAATCGGTTTCCATTGACCTTTGGCGATTTTTTGTTTTAAGACTTTACCGTCTTTCCCGTTTAGGTATTTTCGAAACGACCATTCGATTCCTTTTCCGTCGGGATTTCCTTCTGGAGTAATTCTTTCGTAACCGATAGTTCGTTCAGCGATTTTTCCAATTGGATGCACTCGAACTGTTTTTTGTTCTACTATTATTCCTCCTTTATTGGCTCCTAAGTTGAATAATGGAAACCCTTTAATTTGTACATATTGTGTGTAACTCAAATCGCGAGCGATTAATAAATATCGACTTTTGTTTGCTTTGGCTTTTCTTAATTCTGATTCAAAAAAAGAACTTGGTTTGCTCAATAAAAGTGAAAGCGAATCGGATAATGGTTTAACGAATTTTTCAAACGCTTCATTTTTTGGTGTGACAGCGTCGAATCGGATACTATAATTTGGAATTGAAGTTGCTAAAAGACTTCCATCTGCCGAATAAATATTCCCTTTATTGGATGGGATTATGAAATTTTTAACCGATCTTTCTTTAGCTAGTTTGCGATAATAATTTCCATCAACCCACTGAATATTAGTGAGTTTTATCATAATAGCAATCGCCATCAGTAAGATAATGACTGCCATAAGATAGATGCGATACGAAATATTTTTATCTTCTACTGCCATAGATTTTTAAAGAAACTTTTCTCGATTGGTTTTTTAACTTTTATTTTTTTTGGTGGAACCTGAGAAGGAAAAATTTCTCTTAATTCCATTTTTTCTGAGATTGTTGATTCCATTTTCAATTTCATTAATTCGGATCTTCTATCTACAAATTCAGAGCGCAACTCTTTAACTTCATTTGTTAATTCGGCAATTCGAAATACTTTTTGTTCAAACCGATGCGTATTAGCAATCATTAAAATTGCCAGAATGATTAGAAAAACAATGAATCTCCAGTTTCTGGTAGCGTCTTCATTTACTAAGTACCGCGCTTTTAAAATGCTGTAAACTCCGCCTTTCATAATTATTTTTTTTCTGCAATTCTTAACTTCGCACTCCTCGCTCTATTGTTAATTTTGATTTCAGCTGCGGTTGGAACAATTAATTTCCCAACTAATTTGAATGGAACCGAAAAGTTTCCGAAGAAATCGCGTTCTGGTTCTCCATCAAACAAACCATTTTTCATAAATCGTTTTACCAATCTGTCTTCTAATGAGTGATACGAAATCACACTTAACCGTCCTTCAGGTTTTAAAATCTCTAGTGATTGTTCTAAAAATTCTTTCAAAACATCCATTTCCTGATTGACTTCAATTCGTATCGCTTGGTATATCTGTGCTAAAATTTTATTACTACTGTGAGCGGGTAAAAAACGCGCTAAAATTGTTTTTAATTCGTCTGTTTTTTGAATCGGATTATGTTCTCTGGCTTCGATAATTGTTTTAGATAAAGCAGGCGCATTTTTTAATTCACCATAATCGAAAAAAACCCGACGCAAATTGGTTTCATCATATTCATTAACCACTTTGAAAGCATCCAATTCATTTTTTTTACTCATTCTCATATCCAATTGCGCATCAAACCGTGTTGAAAATCCTCTTTCCGGAACATCAAATTGATGTGAAGAAACACCTAAATCAGCTAAAATTCCATCGACACTTTTCACTCCATGAAATCGTAAAAACCTTTTTATATATCTGAAATTTTCAGGAATCAGAACAAAACGATCATCTGGCAATGTATTCTCAAAAGCATCCTCATCTTGGTCAAAACCGAATAATTTCCCATCTGGACCTAGTCGTTTTAAAATCTCTTTTGAATGTCCGCCGCCTCCAAAAGTAACATCGACATAAACTCCATTTGGTTTGATATTTAAACCGTCTACCGTTTCTTTTAGAAGAACAGGATTATGATATTCCATTGTCGTCATCATTTACATTTCCCATAACATCTTCAGCTAAATCAGCAAAATCCCCAACAGAATCATCTATTGCTTTTTCATAAAGCTTTTTATCCCAGATTTCAATAATATTTATAGCCGAAGACAACACTATGTCTTTAGAAATTTTAGCAAACACCGATAAATCTTTTGAAACTAACAATCGCCCTAAGTTGTCTATTTCAACCACTTTGACACCTGCTGTAAATCGGCGTATGAAGTCGTTGTTCTTTTTAACAAATCGGTTGAGCTTATTTATTTTTTGCATCATTAAATTCCACTCACCCATCGGATACAATTCCAAACAAGGTTGGAACACCGAACGCTTCAAGACAAAGCCGTCCTGAAGGGAAGCAGAGAGTTGCTTTTTTAATGGCGCAGGAATAAGTAGCCTTCCTTTGGCATCAATTTTACATTCGTATGTTCCGATTAAAGAATTCAAAAAAATACTTTTTGTTGATTAAAAAGCAAAAATATAAAATTTCTTCCCACATTTTACTACTTTTTCCCACTTTGTTGATAAGTTTTACCACCCATTCGCATTTGGTAACCAAAACTAAAAAAATTACATTTTTAATTATGTTCAACAAAAACCGAGAAATAATTACTATTTTATAAAATAATCCTCGAATGAGCTCCATTATTAAAATTAATGCTGCTATTGTGTTAAAATCACCTAAAATATATTGGCTTTAAAAAGTAAGTAAATGTTGATAATTAACACATTGGATCTTTAAAATAAAAAATGAAAAGAAATTAGATTTTTATTTTAATAAGTAAACAAGTATATTAGCAATGTTGGATAAAGTTCTATATTTGCATGCGTATAAAAGACGAAATTGGATGGATCATAATTTAAAGAAAGAAGGGAAATTTACCTATTACGAAATTGGAGAAGGAACACCAATTGTTATTCTTCATGGTTTAATGGGTGGATTAAGTAATTTTAGTGGCGTAGCAAATTATTTTTCAACAAAAGGATATAAAATTGTAATCCCAGAATTGCCTTTATACTCACAAAATATTTTAAAAACGAACGTCAAAGCCTTTGCTAGATATGTCAAAGATTTTATCATTTTTAAAAAATTTGAAAGGGTAATTCTTTTAGGAAACTCTTTAGGTGGTCATATCGCTTTGTATCATTCCAAATTGTATCCTGAAAAAGTAGCCGGAATAGTAATTACAGGTAGCTCAGGACTTTATGAAAGCGCGATGGGTGATAGCTATCCTAAAAGAGGCGATTACGAATACATAAAAAAGAAAACGGAAAGTGTTTTTTACGACCCAAAAACGGCTACAAAAGAAATGGTAGATGAAGTTTTTTCCATTGTAAACGATCGTATTAAAGTTATAAAAACACTTACCATTGCTAAAAGTGCCATTCGTCACAACATGGCGAAAGATTTACCAAAAATGCATGAACAAACTTGTATTATTTGGGGTAAAAACGACCAAGTAACACCTCCTTCTGTTGCTGAAGAATTTCACAAACTAATGCCGAATTCTTCTTTGTATTGGATTGATAAATGTGGTCATGCTGCTATGATGGAGCATCCAGACGAATTTAATCGATTGTTAGAGGAATGGTTGAATAAAGTGAATTTATAAAACAATAAAAAGTCCAATTTGGGCTTTTTTATTTTAAAGAAGAAAAGAAATGAAAATTAACACTGCCGAATTTATTATTAGCAATTCTGAGGTTAGCAAATGTCCATTAGAACGCATTCCGGAATATGCCTTTATTGGTCGTTCTAATGTGGGGAAATCTTCCTTAATAAACATGTTGACCAATCATAAAAATTTAGCGAAAACTTCCGGAAAGCCAGGAAAAACGCAGCTAATCAATCATTTTAAAATCAATAACAATTGGTTTTTAGTCGATTTACCTGGATATGGCTATGCCCGTGTTTCTAAAAAAACGAAAGAAGTTTTTCAGCAATTCATCACCGATTATTTTGAAAAAAGAGAGCAATTGGTTTGCGCATTTGTATTGATCGACATTCGACATGAAGCACAACAAATCGACTTAGAATTTATAGAATATCTTGGAGAAACGGAAGTTCCTTTTTGCATTGTTTTTACCAAAGCAGATAAAATAGCCAAAACAAAAATAGAAGCTCACGTTGCCGCTTACAGGAAACAACTTCTGGCGAATAACTGGGAAGAAATGCCACAACATTTTGTTACCTCAGCAACTGAATTCACTGGAAAAGATAACCTATTACAATTTATTGATGAGGTAAACCAAGAGGTTTTCAAAAGTCAGAATGAGTTTTAAAATTGTTCGGATTTTATTTCTTCAACTCTAATTTTTCGGCAAAATAATCACAAAAATCGCGCATCGTATCCGCCATTTTTTCATCATCGGTAGCGCGTTGAAAAGTATCTGACATGGCTACCAATGTTTGATGAAAAAACAATTTCATTTCATCAACTGGCATATCCTTGGTCCACAAATCTATTCGCAGAGTCTCTTGTACTTTGCTATCCCAAATGGAAAGCATGATTGCTTTGGCTTCATCGAGTTCTACTCCTCCCTCTTTGGCTGACCATGCTAATTTTTCGGGCACGCGATTTTCATCCAGTTCTATAAGGAATTTTATTTCCGATTGTATTTTACTCATTCTTTTTTGGTTTGTATTTTGATTTTTCAAACAATTCGTTGGCATTCATTTTAAGCATATTTTGAACAGAAACCTCATTATTTTCCATGAAGGAACGGACGATTTGCCAACCTATCCATTGCCCGATTCTGCCTGGAGATTCGTTGTCGATTTCTAAATAAAACTTCGAAAACGGCGCTACATTAATAAATCGGTTTGGCAATTTCGAATCGGAGCTGTACAGTAATTGTTTTTCAATGAAGTATGTCCAAATAAAAGCTTCGTTTTCATGGCTCCATGTTATTTGCTCTGGTGTATAACCTATTTTATCCTCATCGGTAAAGTTCTCGTTTAAAAGAATATCTTTTAAGTACAACAATTTCCCGTGATAGATCATTTCGGAAAGCAAGGTTTTATCTGTTGGCGGAGGAACAATTCCAAATGCAAAACTAGAAGCTACTTCGGGCATCATTTGTTTTTCTTCGAAATTTTGACGTATGTACTCAGGAAAATCAACGTAAAATTTATGTTTGTTGCCAAGAAATAATTCCAATGCAATTATTAATTTATCGTTGGCATAAATTACTTTATTGTTGTAATCCATTTCACCAATTGCTGTGTAAATTTTTGGTGTTTGTACGGTTGGAAAATAGTATTTTATATGTTTGAAAACATCTTCGATTTCGGTTTGTTTCTCGTTGAAATTTTTGTATTTTTTCTCCACTTCGGTGTACAATTCTCTCCATTGTGGATTTTGTAATTTTTCTAACCAAACGTCATCGGGTGTGTTTTCGGGGAAAAAATCAGGAAATTCGGCTTTTACTTTTGGTAAATCAGTTGGTTTTGAATCGAAGAAAGCTTGTTCGAATCGGAAGAGATTCATTTGAACCGGAATTTCTTCTACGGATTTTTCTACTTTGCTTTTTTTGTCACAAGAGGTTACTAGTAGTATAAAAAGTAAAAGTGAAAAATAGTTTTTCATCGGTAATGATTTGTGTTTTAACCCCGATTACTTTGTCAGTTCGCTGCGCTCGGGTGCATTTGAAATAGCTTCTAATTCTGAAACGAGTTCCGTTTAAAATTATTATTTTTGCAAATATACAGTACGGAATTTTAAATCTTCTATTAAAAATGGCTAAAAAAAGCACAATTCAGGTTGAAAAAGTAAACAATCATATTGTAAATTGGCTCAAGACGTATGCTACTAACGCAAAAGTTAGTGGTTTTGTTGTGGGGATTTCTGGTGGTGTTGATTCGGCTGTGACTTCAACGCTTTGCGCGCAAACTGGTTTTCCGACATTGTGTTTAGAAATGCCGATCCATCAAGATAGAAATCAAGTGAATAGAGGTCGCGAACATATTAAACAATTGCAAGAACGCTTTTCGAATGTGCGTCATGCCGAATCGGATTTGACTCCGATTTACGAACAATTTAAAACTGCAATGCCTATTTGTGATGATGAAAAAAAATACCATTTATCGTTGGCGAATACTCGTGCCCGATTGCGAATGACTACTTTATATTATTATGCGGGAATAAATAACTCGCTGGTAACAGGAACTGGGAATAAAGTGGAAGATTTTGGTGTAGGATTTTACACCAAATATGGTGATGGTGGTGTCGATTTGAGTCCGATTGCCGATTTGATGAAAAGTGATGTTTATGCTTTGGGAGCATTTTTGCAACTTCCAGAATCGATTCTAAAAGCAGCTCCTACTGACGGATTATTTGGTGATTCTAGAACGGATGAAGAGCAACTTGGAGCCAGTTATGACGAATTAGAATGGGCAATGAGGGAAACTGAGAAAGGAAATGATTTGAAAGATTTTTCTGAGCGTGAAGCCATTGTATTTAAAATATATAAACGATTAAATTCTGCCAACCAACACAAGATGCAGCTGATTCCGGTATGTCAAATTCCCGAATTTCTAAAGTAAAATTTAACAATTTTTATGAATTGTTTTCTTTTTTTAGTAATTTTACTCATTAGCATTAAAATAACAATTATGATTAACGTTTGTTTAGCCGATAATTATCCTGTTGTACATTTTGGAGTGAAATCGTACTTTAAAGATCACCCCGAAATAAGTATAGTATCTAATGTTGGCAGTTTTTTTATGGTTCCGGATGCATTACGAAATAAAGAAATTAATGTATTAGTTATTGATTTAGAACTTGATGGATTAAAAAGTATCTACGAACTTAAAGCCATTATTAAAAATTTTCCTTCAACAAAGGTATTGGTTTTTACCAATTTGAATGAACAGGTGTATGCGCCCAATGCAATTAAGGCGGGCGTTTTAGGATTTGTTCACAAATCTTCAAAATTAGAATCATTAGGCACAAGTATCATTAGAGTACATCAGGGTATTGTAATGATGAGTGATAGTATTAAAAAGAATTTAGCACTTATTGCCAAACAAAATAAAAGTGAGCGCCTTTACAGAAAATTGTCCAACAGAGAAATTGAAGTGCTTCGTTATTTAAGTGATGGTAAAAAAAATAATGAGATTTCGAAATTGCTCAACTTAAACGAGAAAACAATAAGTACCTATAAATTGCGACTTTTGCAAAAATTAAATGTTACCAACTTGGTTGATTTAGTGAACAAAGCGAAGACGTTGGATATTGTTTAATTGTAACGCGAAATTACCCTTCCCAATTTTTTAGAAAACATATTTGTCAATCCTAAGTAATCGACAACCATAGACAAGGTTTCCGAATTGTCTGTTTCTGCTTCTGAAGTTACAGCTGTTTTTAATTCGTCAATAATTTTATTGACCAAAAACCAACGCAATGTTAGAATGGTTTCGGTAACGTATTGACTAATGGTTTGCTCTTTATCTTTTACAAAAATCTGTTTGGTTTCCCAATTGTGAAGTGTTTCTTGTTCGTCGTTCATTAAAATTGACGTAACTTCTTGTGCAATATCAGATGGAATTTGATTCAAATACTGCTCCATTTCAAACGTCTCATTTTGATGAAAATAATTGATTAAATCGTTGTAGATGCTTTTGAATAAAGGATTTGCCAGTTCGACCTCATCTTCTTGAAGACTCAAAAAAATTCGTTGATAGACTTTGTATTTATTCTTTTCAACTACTTCTATCATTTCACCATTCTCATTGGTTTTTAACAAATTGTCTTCGAACTCTTCTTCAATATTCCCGTACAACAATAGGATTTCAATGATTTTGTGTTCTAATTCGAATTGAATATCGACATTAGAAGCCACCACATTGTTTTCATTCTTATGAACTTCAAATGCGACCTGCTCTTCTTTGCGCTTCTTCCCTAATTCCTGAATGTCTTTTTTGACAAGTTGTGCCAGCGTATTGAACAGCACTTCCTCTGAAATGTCCATAATTCTGGAGCATTCCTGAATGTAGATTTCACGTTTGATTCGGTCTGGAATTTTAGAAATACTCACCACCATATCTCGAATCAAATCGGCTTTCTTAATCGGATCATTCTTGGCTTCTTTCATTAAAAGTGATGCTTTGAACTGAATGAAATCCATTGCGTTTTCGGAAAGGTAAAGCGTCAAATCTTCAAACGAATTTTTTCTGGCAAAACTATCAGGATCCTCTCCGTCAGGGAAAGTACATACTTTGACATTCATTCCTTCCTCTAAAATCAAATCGATACCGCGTATAGACGCTCGAAGTCCGGCAGCATCTCCATCAAATAAAACGGTAATATTTTTCGTGAGTCGGTTTACCAATCGGATTTGGTCTGACGTAAGTGCCGTACCTGAAGAAGCAACGACATTTTCAATTCCGGATTGATGCATCTGAATTACATCAGTATAACCTTCCACTAGGAAACAATTGTCGAGTTTTGCAATGGCTTGTTTGGCGTGAAAAATTCCGTAAAGCACTTTGCTTTTATGGTAAAGCTCGCTTTCGGGCGAATTAAGATATTTGGCTGCTTTTTTATCTTGCGTTAAAATTCGCCCTCCAAAACCTAAAACTCTTCCACTCATACTTTGGATGGGAAACATCACGCGACTTTTAAAACGGTCGAATTGTTTGTCTTCACCAACAATGGTCAATCCCGTTTTTTCGAGGTATTCTAATTTATACCCTTTCCCTAATGCTTCATTGGTAAAGGCATCCCAAGTGGTAGGTGAATAACCCAATTTGAATTTTGAAATCGTTTCGATGGTAAAACCTCTTTCTTTAAAATAAGATAGACCGATGGCTTTTCCTTCTTCGGCATGTAAGAGTGTATCATGAAAATAGGAAGCTGCAAATTCAGAAACCAAGTACATGCTTTCTTTTTCGTTGGCTTCGGCTTTGTCATCATCGGAAAGTTCGGTTTCTTCAATTTCGATATTGTACTTTTTAGCCAAATAGCGAATCGCTTCGGGATAGGAAAAATGTTCATGCTCCATTAAAAAAGCGACGGAGTTTCCGCCCTTTCCAGAACTAAAATCTTTCCAAATTTGCTTTACTGGGGAAACCATGAATGACGGCGAACGTTCATCTGAAAACGGACTCAATCCTTTGAAGTTACTTCCGGCGCGTTTTAATTGCACGAAATCGCCAATGACTTCTTCCACGCGAGCCGATTCGAAAACTTTGTCTATGGTTTCTTTGCTGATCATTCTTTAGTAACTGAGTTGCTGAGTAACTGAGTAGTGAGATACTAAGTTGCTGCTTTTTTTCAAAGTTACAAAGATTAGAAATAAAAAAGGCGTTTCAAAATAGAAACACCTTTTTCAAGTATAAACTAACCTTAACAAAATTCTAATTCAAGTCGAAACGCATTCCAAGTGAAATGTTATTTTGATCGACAACATTATTTTTAAACAAAGGATTTAAATCATATTTTAAATACAAACTGGCTGAGCCCCAACCAGCGTATGCACTTAGACCATAATTCCAATCGTTTACATTCCAGTCTCCTTTTTGACGTTCATTAATTCTGTATCCATCAACTTCGTAAGACAAAAACTGTTTCGAATTGATGTTGTAACCTACAAATCCCCCAAGTCCAAATCTAAAACCTCTGTGGCTTTTAAATATTTTATTTCCGTCTTTATCTGTTCCGTCTTTGGTAAAATCAAATTCTAAATGCAAAGGCACTGTTACATATACATTTTTAAAATAAGTGTCTTTAGTTCGCAAATGCGTTGGGAAAGTGGCTAATTGGGTTTGATCACCATTTACAACGAAATAACGTTCATCGGTTGCATTTAAATTATTGTACATAAAGGAAACCCCGTATTTGAAATGTAACAAATTATTGTCCTTCATAATTCGGGTATTATGAGTAACTCCCCATTCAAAAAAAGTAGACTTTAAATATCTGTAATCAGAATGGGCTACTGCACCATCGGTAACCAAATTATTGACTCCGGTTGCTAAGACAAATTGTGTAGTAGTTCGCGATTCGCCTTTGTATTTGCTAAGGGAATCATTTTTAGAATATCCTCCAGGAAATGATATCGAATACTTTTTATTCGAATCTTTTAGTTTTCCGTCGACTTTTTCCTGAACCAAATCTTTTAATTCTTCTTTGGCAGCATTCACTTTATTTTCGATAATGATTGCTCTTGCATCGGCTAATGATTGCTTTTTGGCATCGGCTTGTACTTTGGTAATACTTCCTTTTTCAAGTTGCTCATTAACCGCTTCCACCTCTGTTTTTAAAGCTGCTTTTTCTTCTTTAGTAATGGTTTCGATTTTCTCTGCAATGGCTTTTACTCGTTCTTCAAAAGTTTGTTGAGCCACTAATTTGCTCGTCAAAAGGCATAATAATAATGCTAAGTAAATAGTTAAATTTCTCATGGTAATTGATTTAATGTTTAATGATTTTTGTTTTATAATTGATGAATGACTCTCGATTTATTGTCTTAAGTTTCGATTGGCTAATGCTACTTTTACTTCTTTGTAATTTTTATTGACTTTTTTGAACACTTTTTCTCGAAAAGTAAGTTCCAACTCGCCGTCTACTTCAGAAAGTAAACTATTGGCATTGACTTTCACTTTTGAGATGTTATCTGATTTTTTAACATCAACTGCAGCCAACTCGTCTTGATTGCTGATCGCAGTTTTTGCAACTACAATTTCCTTATCGGGAGTCATTATTTTCGGAAGATTTTTCAAAGCAACATCGCTGCTGTTTTGATATTCGATTGCTTTTTCTTTGTTGATGATGCTAGAAGGTTTGTTCGTTTTTTGATTAGCTTCGACGCTGTTGAAACTCTTATCGGATTGAGCGATAACTGATTTGTGATTGGATATGATTAGTGATTTATTATTGGCTTGATGATTTGATGATTGTACATCAATACTAGAAACTTCATTCTCCTTTTCTGTAACAGTTGTTGAATTTGTAACATTTGAATCCATTTCGGTTTCATTCACAACAATTGTTTCATTTGTATTTATTTTTAGCTTGTCTTGATTGAAGAAATACATACCAACTGATACGAAAACCAAAATGCTGGCAGCTATATAAAGCCAACCAAAAGAACGCTTTGTTTTTTTTTCTTCGGCTACCGAGAGCATTGCATCCAATCGATCCCAAGCTTTAGCAGAAGTTTGAATTTCTCTTCTATTCAATTTTTCGCGGATTTGTTTTTCTAATTTATTCAGTTCCATTGCTGTAATTTTTTAATTTATTGATGTTGTCTTGCAGCATTTTCCGTGCGTGTGACAACTGCGATTTGGATGTTCCTTCGTTTATTCCGAGTAGTTCTGCAATTTCCTGATGTTTGAAACCTTC
>JANNCY010000199.1:0-14536 GCA_031387085.1 Flavobacteriales bacterium
ATACCGATGTTTTAAACGGAATTGCCTACAACAAGAAAACAAAAACGTTTTTTATAACAGGCAAAAACTGGGATAAAATGTTTGAGGTGAAAATAAATCCATAAAAAAATAGTATCATTCCAACCTTTTTATAAAAAATAACATCTATATAATAAAACCAATAAGATGTTTAAAAATAAAATCAATTTATCGATTCCGAAACCTTGCAATGAAAACTGGCTAGAAATGACACCAATGGAAAAAGCAAGGTTTTGTGGTGTTTGCCAAAAAAACATATTTGATTTCACAAAAGCAACCGATAGGGAAATCATTGTAGCTTACAATAGAGACAAAAATCTTTGTGGCCGATTTTATCCAAATCAATTAAACCGTGAATTAATCATTCCGAAAGAAAAAAGTTCGGTATGGATGGCAACAGTTTCAGCAATTATTACTTTTCTGGGAATGGGAAACCATGAAGTCGCTGCTCAGGAAAAGATTGGAAAGGTAAAAATAGAACAAACAGAAGGCAAAGTCCTTCAAGACACTATTAAAAAAATAAAAAATAAAAAACTTGAAATAACTGGAATTATCAGTGATAATTCAGGTCCATTACCTGGTGCAAATATTAGAATAATCGGAACTAATACTGTAGTTCACACAGATTTGAATGGTAATTTTTCAATACAAATCAAACGGAATGCTACATTGGAAATTTCATTTATTGGAATGAAAACAATAAAAGTCAAAGTCAAAAAAACAAATAAATTACTGATAAAACTTGAAGATGCTCCAGTAATATTGGGCTTTGTAACAGAAGAATAACAATAAATAAAAAAGTCTCATTTTTCAATGAGACTTTTCTATATTCTATATTCTTTTTTCTATTTCTTCTTCTTCACATCCACAAATTCCATTGTATCTGCTTTATACACCCACTTGTTTTCCTGTGTTTTGTTTTTTTGAGTTATCGAACCATCGGGATTTAAAATAAATTCAAATCCTTCTCTTCGCATTCTTTCTTGGGTTTCAGTGGCGGCAGTGCCTCCCAACGAAACGATTTCGGTAATGTGGTTGGTAACTTGAGTATTAGAAAAAACTTGTTTTTTATTTGTGATTTCATATACGGTAGAATAAATTGTTGTTTTATCTTCCGTTTTATTTCCTGTTTTAATCTGAGACTTTTCTGCCCACTGTAGTAAATATAATTTAATACCCGAAGCAGTAAAAGAGGATAATTTACAATCGCTCGGCGCACCACCTGCATCGCTTGATTTTACAATGATTGCGTCGGAAGTTTTCCCTTTTCCTGCAATGGTAATTTGAAAATTACCCGATTTTACTTCGGCAGTTAGGTTATCCAATTTGGATATGCAAGCGACAGTAACTGGTTTTTTTTCAACGGCTTTTTTCTTCTTTTGGGAATAGGAATTCGTACCTGCTAAAACCAATAACGCTAAAACAATTATTTTCTTCATCTTTTTAAATTTAAAATAGATTCCGAATATAACGAAATTTTGTTTTAAAAATTGTTAAATAAGTGTTTCTCGAAGAAATAAAAAAACCGAGTTATTGCTAACTCGGTTGCTATTCAAAACTAAAAAACCAAAAACTAATCTTTTTGAGAAGTAACGGCCAGATTATAAACTACTAGTCCAAAACCAATTTTATTGATAGCATCAGCAATATTGTAAGCAACATCAACATTGCCTTTTCCTAATAAACCTGTGTACCATCCCTCAGTACCAAGCATATAGCCTAACGGATAAATTGCCCAACCTACTAATACGAACCAACATAGAATTTTATGTGAAGCTAATACGTTTCCTCCAGCTGCAGCTGCCAATTTAGAAGCCTGTCCTAACCAAATTTCATAAACTATTGCAAAATAAGCTATTCCAGATACTAATCCCCAAACCCAAGCATTTCCTGGATCTACTGCTTCACCAAAGTAACCCGTAACTAACATTATCAGGGAATAAATAATCATTTTCCACAATAAACTTGTTTTTGCACCAGCAACTTTCAGAATTAAATAAAATTCCAAACACATTAAAGGCACTGTTAAAACCCAATCAACATAGCGGAAAAAAGTAGGCGATTCACCGAAACTTGCCCAATAGTCTCTCATATAAAAATAATGGACCGCAGCAATGAACGTTATTAAACCAGAAACTAAAACAGATGTCCTCCATTTCTTATCAAACTGATTTAAAGACAAAAAGAAAAATGCTGATGCAGCCATCATAGCCATGCAACCAACAAAAAAAGTAAATCCAACGTAATCCGTAGGCAACATTTTCGCTATTAGCGAAGTAGATAAAAGTAAATTTGACATAATAAATAGTTTAAAATTATTTGTTTAATCAAATTTATAATATGATAAACAAAATAAATAAAAGTGTTTAACTTATATTTATTAACTTTAAACAAAATTAATATCCTCTAACATGAATAATTCTAATAAATTTGCTATTGTGATTAGCTTTTTTGCTTTATGGATAAATATGTTTTTTTCTTTTGAAAATCAACAAATTATTGGATTTGTAGTAATATTCTTATTTGGAATCTTACATGGAGCAAATGATATGGCATTATTATCAAAAATTAATACAAAAGTAGCAAGTCGTCCTTTTAAAAAAATATTGATTTTTTATATTACGGTTGTCTTTTTAGGTGTATTCTTATTTTATAGCATGCCTAAAATTGCTTTATTGCTATTTATCTTTTTTAGTGCCTATCATTTTGGGGAACAACATTGGAGTAAACTAGAATTTGATAGCGATAAAAAATCTACTATTTTATTTCAAACTTTTTACGGTTTATTTATTTTTTCATTACTTTTTTGTTTTCATGAAGATGAAGTTAAAAACATTATTTTTCAAATCATTAATTATTCTATTACTCCATTAGATTTAACTTGGATAACTATCGTAGTAGGATTTATTTTAACACTATCAGGAATTAGAATCTATAGTACTTGCATTAAATTTAAAGATGAAATAATAATTAATGTATTCTACTTGTTAGTTTTTGCCATTATTTTTAAAACTGCTGATTTAATTTGGGCATTTGCAATTTACTTCGTTGTATGGCACAGTCTACCATCTATTAAAGAGCAAATTAATTTTCTTTATGGCGACTGTAACTTTAAAAATTTTATAGTATATTTTAAATCGGCTTTTCTGTATTGGATTATTTCTTTACTTGGAATATTAGTTTTGTTTTTTGTTTTTAAGGATAAAGAACTGTTTGATGCTTTATTTTTCTCATTTTTAGCTGCAATAACTTTCCCACATACCTTTATTATTACAAGAATGCAAAATGATAAATAAAAAAACCAGATTATTACTAACCCGGTTTTTAAACATTATTAACCTTTTATTTATTACTTTACCTCTTCAAACTCAACATCCTGCGTAGTATCGCCATTTGTGTCTGCTTGTGGTTGTGCTTCTTGAGCTTGACCAGCTTCTCCTTGTGCATACATTGCTTCTGTAGCTGTTTTCCAAGCTGCATTGATATTATCTAAAGCGGTTTGAATAGCATCTAAATCTTTATTCTCATATGCCATTTTCAACTCGGTTAAAGCATATTCGATAGCCGTTTTGTGTTCATCAGATAATTTCTCACCCAATTCTTTCAACTGACTTTCGGTTTGGAAGATCATTCCATCTGCTTCGTTCAATTTCTCTACTCTTTCTTTGGCTAGTTTGTCCGCATCAGCGTTAGCTTCAGCATCTTTTTTCATTCTTTCGATTTCCTCAGCAGTTAAACCAGAAGACGCTTCGATACGAATATCATGTGATTTTCCAGTTCCTTTATCTGTTGCAGAGACTTTGATGATACCATTAGCATCAATGTCAAAAGTAACTTCAATTTGAGGAACTCCTCTTGGCGCTGGTGGAATTCCATCCAAATGGAAACGACCAATTGTTTTATTATCAGTAGCCATCGTTCTTTCTCCTTGTAAAACGTGGATTTCAACTGTTGGTTGCGAATCGGCAGCCGTAGAGAAAACTTGTGATTTTTTTGTTGGAATAGTAGTATTCGACTCAATTAATTTTGTCAAAACACCACCCATAGTTTCGATTCCTAAAGATAAAGGTGTAACGTCTAGTAACAATACATCTTTTACATCTCCAGATAAAACGCCACCTTGAATCGCAGCTCCAATCGCTACAACTTCATCAGGATTTACACCTTTAGATGCTTTTTTACCGAAGAATTTTTCTACTTGATCCTGAATAACCGGAATACGTGTAGAACCTCCAACCAAGATTACTTCGTCAATATCAGATGTTGATAAACCTGCATCTTTCAACGCTTTAGCAACAGGTTCCATAGAACGTTTTACTAAACTGTCTGATAATTGCTCGAATTTAGCTCTTGATAATTTTTTCACTAAGTGTTTTGGTCCAGAAGCCGTAGCTGTAACATAAGGCAAGTTGATTTCTGTTTCAGCAGAAGATGACAACTCGATTTTTGCTTTTTCAGCAGCTTCTTTAATACGTTGCAATGACATTGGATCCAAACGCAAATCAATTCCTTCTTCTGCTTTGAATTCATCAGCCAACCAATCGATAATTGTTTGGTCAAAATCGTCTCCACCTAAGTGCGTATCCCCGTTAGTTGACAATACCTCAAAAACGCCGTCTCCTAATTCAAGGATAGAAATATCAAAAGTACCACCACCTAAATCGTATACTGCAATTTTTTGATCAACTCCTTTTTTATCCAAACCATACGCTAACGCTGCAGCAGTTGGCTCATTGATAATACGCATTACTTTTAAACCAGCAATTTCACCAGCTTCTTTTGTAGCCTGACGTTGCGCATCATTAAAGTAAGCTGGAACTGTAATCACAGCTTCAGTAACGGTTTGACCTAAATAGTCTTCCGCTGTTTTTTTCATTTTTTGAAGTGTCATTGCTGACAATTCTTGTGCTGTATACAAACGACCATCAATATCAACACGTGGTGTGTTATTATCTCCTTTAACAACTGAATAAGGAACTCTTTTAGCTTCATCTGTAGTTTCCGTAAAAGTGTGTCCCATAAATCTTTTGATCGATGCAACTGTTTTTGTAGGATTCGTCACCGCTTGTCTTTTTGCTGGATCTCCTACTTTAATTTCACCACCTTCAACAAAAGCAATGATAGACGGCGTTGTTCTTTTCCCTTCTGAATTAGGAATTACAACTGCTTCTTGTCCTTCCATTACAGAAACGCAAGAGTTGGTAGTACCTAAATCAATTCCAATTATTTTTCCCATTTTATTTAATTTATATTTTTATTGTGTGTTTCGTTTTTTTGAACTCGCGGTCCAACTGACAAGGATTGTGCCAAGCAGAAAATGAGAATAAATTGTCAGTTGTACAGAAAATTATATGACAAGATGACATTTATTAAGGTTGAAATGGTAATAATCCATTGCATAAATTGTTTAACACCGCATTTTATAACCTTTAATTTTATAACAATACAAAAGAATTATGCAACTTAGTCCATTTCATATTCCTCACCTTTGTAAGAGTAACTATACCTATTCCACTTGCAAAACAACTACACCATTCGGCTTAAAATAATTTTGAAGAAAACCTTAAAAATTGTAATATGGACAATTGTTTCTATAGTTTTTCTATTTCTCCTATTAGTCATCGCACTTCAAATTCCGGTTGTTCAAAATTTTGCCAAAAACAAAGCGGTAGAATATCTCGAAGGGAAAATCCACACCAAAGTGGTAATCAACCGTATTGAAATCGGACTCCCAAAAAAAATCATTTTAGAAGGTATTTATTTTGAAGACCAGCAAAAAGACACACTTTTGGCTGGGAAAAAATTGGCTATTGATATTAGTTTGTTTCAATTGATCAATAATCAAGTGCAAATAAATTCAGTTGATTTGCAAGGTATATCAGCCATTATTTCGCGAGATAAAAACGCGGTATATAATTTTGATTACATTATCAACGCCTTTTCTTCGCAAAAAAAATCAAATGAAGATTCTCATCCAATGGAATTTTCTATTGATAAAATCAATTTGGATAATGTAAAGTTCAGCTATAAAGACGCTGTTTCGAATAACGACATTAAATTAAAAGTCAATCATTTCAATACGCGCATAAAGACATTTGATATTAACAAAATGGAATTTATTGTTCCGAAAGCCAAAATCGATGGACTAAACTTAAAACTACGACAAGGAATTGTAGAAACCGTCGAAGAAATTAAAGATGTGGTCGCCGAAAAAACCCAAGGTAAGTTTTTAAAAATACAACTTGGAGATGTTGATTTATCAAGCATAAACATAGATTTTCAAGATGAATCATCCAAATTGGTGACAAAAATTAATATCGAAAAACTGATGGTAAAATTCAATGCCATCGATTTGCAAAAAAACATTCTTGATATTGAAAACTTGGATGTTTCCAACACTAAAGGAATTCTTGCTCTTGGGAAGTTGGAAAGAGAGCAAATAAAAAATGATCCCACCACCATTTCTTCATCCCGTAATTGGAAGGTGAAAATAAATAACGTCGATTTCAAAAATGTCGCATTTAAATACGACAATGACAATACAACTCGTGTCCAAAAGGGAATTGATTACAACCATGTAGCACTTCAAAATATAAATTTGGATGCCGAAGCACTGAATTACAATGTGCAAAATAGTTCCGGAATTGTCCACTCACTAACCGTAAAAGACAAAAGCGGATTGGATGTGCTAGCTTTAAAAACCAATTTCAATTATAACGACCAAGGTGTCTCATTGAAAAATCTCTATGCAAAAACGCCACAAACTATTCTTAAAAATGAAGTTATTGTTGTTTATCCATCGGTTACAACCATTCAAGAAAATGTGGGTGAGCTGCGCATCGAAGCCCATTTAAAAAACAGTAAACTGGGATTTAGAGACATTTTACTTTTTGCTCCTACTCTAAAAAACATCAATCCTTTTGCTAAAAATCCGAATGCCATTGTATTTGTAAATGGAGTGATTACTGGAAAGTTAAAAGACATTTCTTTTTCAAATATAAAAATTAGCGGCATTGGAACTACCAAAATTGCTGGTAGCGGAAGAATTATTGGTTTGCCTGATACGAAAAAAGCGTATTTCGATTTAAACATCAAAAATGCACAATCGAGTGCAACAGATGTGAACCTGTTTGTAGATAAAGGTACGATTCCAAATACCATTCAACTGCCTTCACAATTTGCAACAAAAGGGACTTTTAAAGGTACTATGAATAATTTCAAAACCAATTTAAATGTTGTCAGCAGTTTCGGAAATGCAAAAGTCAACGGCACTTTCGACCAACGAAGAAAAAATCAAGAACACTACAACCTACAAACGGAACTCGATAATTTTGATTTGGGAAAATTCATCAAAAATGATTCTATCGGAAAAATCTCCTTAAGAACTGACATTAAGGGCATTGGACTCAATCCGAAAACCGCAAGTGCTGTTGTTGACGGATTAATTTTAAAAGCCAATTACAATCACTACACCTATACCAATCTGAAATTAAAGGGTAAAATAAATAATGGCTTATTTGATGCAGAAGCCAAAGCGAACGATCCTAATCTAACATTTGCTATGGTTTCGAATGGTAGTTTTCGAGATAAATATCCGTCGGGGAAACTGCATTTAAACATTGATATTGCCGATTTAGACAAATTAAATCTTCATGCCGGACCAATGAAATTGCGTGGTGAAATTGATGCAGATATCCAATCGGCGGATATTGATTATTTAAACGGGCAACTAACTGCAACAAAATTCGTAATTGCCAACGCCACCGATCAATTCGTGTTGGATTCTATCAATATCACTTCCACTGCAACAGCCGAAAAAAATACGCTAATAATGAAGTCTCAATTTATGAGTGCTGATATCGAGGGGAAATACAAATTGTCTCAAATCGCAACGGCATTTCAGAATTCGCTTGCCAACTATTACGCTACCAATTCAAAAACTAAAAAAAGAAGTGTCGATAATCAACAATTGACTTTCAAAATCAACATAAAAGACAGTCCGATTTTATTGAAATTTGTCCCTAACTTAAAAAGTTTAGAACCGATAGCGCTTTCCGGAAGCTACAATTCGGTTAACGATTCGATTGTTTTGAATGGCACAATTCCGAAATTAATTTACGCCGACAATACGATTACGGGAGCAATTTTAAAAGTAGATACAAAAGACAAAGCCTTGGTATACAGCTTGGTTGTTGATGACATTCAGAATGCCAATTTCCAATTGCCTTATACCAACCTTTCAGGAAAAGTAGCAAATAACACCATCGATTATACGCTCCAACTCAAAGATTTAAAAGATAAAGAACGTTATTTAATTGCCGGAAGTTTAAAAGCAACCGACGGAAATTCGGAAATCAACCTCAATCCCGCTAATTTAATTCTGAATTACGAAGTTTGGAATTTATCCAAAGAAAACCTAATCCGATTTGGAAAAAACGGCATCTACGCTAACGATTTTGAATTGTCGAAAGCAGGAAATTCAATCAAAATCCAATCGCAATCGCTACAGCCCAACGCTCCTTTAGCAATAGATTTTAATGATTTTGAAATTGAAACCCTTACCAATATTGTCCAAAAAAGTGATTGGCAAATGAGCGGAAAAATGAACGGAAATGCGCTAATAAAGAATTTACAGCAATCGCCAATCTTTACATCGGATTTAATAGTCGAAAATTTTACGTTCCAAAAAGATACGGTTGGAACAATAAAAATCCAAGTCAATAACGAAACCGCAAATCGCTACGATGCCAAAATCGAAATAACGGGTCAGGACAACCAATTGAACTTAGATGGAAATTACAACACTGCTAGCAGCAATATGGATTTGAATTTAAATCTTATTAAACTTCAAATCAAAAGTATTCAGGGCTTCACTTTCGGAAGTATAAAAGAAAGTACTGGCTTTTTAAATGGAAATTTGAAAATTAATGGGAAAACCACACAACCCCATATTATTGGTGATTTAAAATTTAACGAAGTTGGTTTTACAGCAACGCAATTGAATTCGAAATTCAAATCGATGAACGATAAAATTGTATTTACTGACAACATTATTGCTTTTGATACTTTTATTATTAAAGATGAAAAAGACAACGATTTAACCATAAATGGAAAAATCAACAGCACCAATTACCGCAATCTTGGTTTTGATTTACAGCTCGACGCCGACAATTTTAAAGCGGTAAACTCGAAAGAAAAAGACAACGACAAGTTTTATGGCGAATTATATTTAGACAATCACCTGAAAATTAAAGGCGATTGGAACACTCCTATTGTAGACGGAAATATAAAAGTAAACAAAGACACTAAATTTACGGTTGTGTTGCCGCAAGACGACCCGTCAATTGCCGATAGAGAAGGAATTGTTGAGTTTATCGATCAGGACCAGCCCAAATTATTTGCGACCGTTGCAGTGGATGAAAATCTAAGTCAAACACAAATTAAAGGGCTTAATGCCTCGGCAAATATCGAAATTGACAAAGACGCCGAACTCTCTTTAATTGTCGATAAAGCCAATGGCGATTTCCTGAAATTAAAAGGAGAAGGACAGCTTACGGGCGGCATCGATCCTTCGGGAAAAACAACCTTAACCGGACGCTACGAATTAAATGAAGGTAGTTATGAAATGAGTTTCAATTTTATTAAAAGGAAATTCGATATCAAAAAAGGAAGTTACATTCTTTGGACGGGTGAGCCAACAACTGCAGACATTAATATTATCGCAATTTATAAAATTGATACCGCACCAATAAACTTGTTAAACAATCAGTTGGGAGAATTGACTCCGGAAGAAAGAAATACCTACAAGCAAAAAATTCCTTTCGAAACCGAACTGAAAATGAAAGGCGATTTGTTGAAACCCGACATTACTTTCGACATCATTTTACCCGAAGGCAACAACACCGTTTCTACCGAAATTATCAATGCCACTCAGGCAAAACTAACGCAACTGCGACAAGAACCCGATGAACTCAACAAACAAGTTTTTGCTTTGCTTTTGTTGAATCGGTTTATTGGTGAAAACCCGTTATCGAGCGAAAGTGGCGGCATAACGGCCAATTCTTTAGCAAGAGAAAGCGCCAGTAAAGTGCTATCACAACAGCTTAACAATCTGGCAAGCGATTTAATAAAAGGCTTTGAATTGGATTTTGATTTGAACTCTTATGAAGATTACACAACGGGTCAGAAAGACAATAAAACCGATTTGAATGTCAATCTTTCCCGAAAACTATTAAACGACAGATTGAAAGTAACGGTTGGAAGTAGCTTCGGAATTGAAGGTGACAAACAAGAAAACCAACAAACCAATAACATTGCCGGCGATATTTCGGCAGAATACCAGGTTTCAAAAGACGGTCGGTACAAACTTCGTGCTTATCGAAAAAACAAATATCAGGTAGCCTTGCAAGGTCAGGTAATTGAAACCGGAATCGGGTTTATCATTACACTCGATTACAATGAATTTAAGGAACTGTTTCAAAAAAATAAAACAGAAAAGACTAAAACTAAAAAGAAAGCCAATGATTAAAAAGTTAATATGTTTAGTATTCCTAGTATTATTCTCCAGTTCTTGCAGCAATACCCGATATTTGCCAGAAGGCGAACTCTTGTATGTAAAAGGAACGGTAAAAGTTGAAGATAGTACCATTTCAAGAAAGCAGCACCGATTGTTAAAATCAAATCTATCTACTATAACGCGACCAAAACCGAATAAAAAATTTTTAGGTTTGCGACCTCGTTTGTACATCTACAATTTGGCAGGGACAGTAAAAAAAGAAAAAGGATTTCGGTATTGGTTAAAAAACAAAGTTGGTGAAGCTCCCGTATTGTTCAGTAAAGTAGATTTGGAATACAATAAAAGTCTGATTCAAAATTACGTTGAAAACAATGGCTATTTTAATGCGAAAACAACTGCCGATAGCACTCGAATTGGAAAAAAAACAACTGCTGAATATTATGTAAATCCGAAAAAGCAGTACATGATTAAGGAAGTTAAATTTGCAGAAGACAGCACCTCTTTGGGAATTGCCGTCGGAAAAACCAAACAAAATACGTTGCTTAAAGCAGGCGATCCCTATAGTTTGGATGTGATAAAAGAAGAACGAAATCGCATTGACTCACGGCTGAAAGAAAATGGTTTCTTTTATTTTAATGCCGATTATCTTAAAGTCCAAGTCGATAGTACGGTGGCAAAACAAGAAGTAGATCTAATTGTAAAAGTCAAAAATGAAACACCGGCATTAGCAAAAAAAGCATTTCGTATCAATAAAATAATCATCTATCCGAATTATTCTATTAATGCTGATACCATCACTACTTCTGAAAAATACAACGACTTTACCCTCATTGGAAATGACAAACTTTTCAAACCTAAAGTATTTGACAGAACCTTGTTATTTGCCAAAGGCGATTTGTACAACAGAACCAACCACAACCTAACATTGAACCGATTGGTGAATTTAGGTACTTTTAAGTTTGTGAAAAATTCATTTATAGTGTCGGACACGATTGGCGATTACCTCGATGCGTACTATTATTTAACGCCTTTTCCAAAGAAATCGTTTCGTATTGAAACTTTGGTCAAAACAAATTCGGCCAATTACACAGGAACGGAATTAAGCGTCAATTGGAGCAACCGAAATACTTTTCATGCTGCTGAACTGTTTAATATTTCTGTTTTTGGTGGATTGGAAGTACAATTAGGCGGTAAAAATGATGGCTTTAATGTCTATCGATATGGTGCCGAAGCCAATTTGATTTGGCCACGCTTCATTACTCCCTTTAAATTCAAATCGGCAAGCGGATTCGTACCCAGAACCAAAGCCACTTTGGGATATGAGAATCAAATCCGATCAAAATTATATACGTTGCAAACTTTTAAAGGAGCTTTTGGCTATTCTTGGAAAGAAAACGAACGCAAGGAACACCAACTGAATGTGACTGAAATTAGTTTCTCTAGTCCACAAAATGTCACCGATTTATACAATCAACAAGTGAATGAGAATGCGGCATTAAAAAATATAATTGTAAAGCAACTCACTTTCGGACCAACCTATTCTTACACGTACACCAACACCATGCAGAAAAAAAGAAAAAATACGATTTTCTACAAAGGCAGTTTGGATTTGTCCGGAAACATCTATGGATTACTAACGGGTGCCAGTAGCAAAAAAGATAATGTTGTGGAAGTATTCGGAATCCCGTTTAGTCAATACACCAAAATTCAAAGTGAATTCAAACACAATTATAAATTCAATAAAACCTCACAACTGTCCAGTAGAATTATTGTCGGAGCGGCGTTTGCCTATGGAAATTCAAAAGAAATTCCTTTTAGCAAACAATTCTTTATTGGAGGCACGAATAGCTTGCGGGCATTTCGATCGCGTTCACTCGGACCTGGAACATATGATGCATCAGCCGAAACAAGCGTTTTTTTACCCGATCAATCGGGTGATGTTAAATTGGAGCTCAATACCGAATACCGCTCTAAAATCTACCGTTTTATTAATGGTGCGTTATTCATCGATGCCGGAAATATTTGGCTACTTAATGAAAATGTGGACAAACCAGGATCGCAATTATCTAAAAATTTCATGAAAGAATTAGCGGTTGGAGTTGGTGCCGGATTGCGATTTGATTTCGATTTTTTAGTATTGAGAACCGATTTGGCATTTCCAATTAGAAAGCCTTATTTACCAGATGGCCAAAGATGGGTTATCGATCAAATTGATTTAGGAAACGGATCTTGGCGCAAAGATAATCTTATTTTTAATTTGGCGATTGGCTATCCATTTTAAGAATCCATTAAAACTGCTGGTTTTTAAACAATTATCAGAAATTCTATTATTCTTTGATTTTATTCCTAATTTAAAGCCCCCAAAATTATTTTTAATCTAATAGTGTTTTATATTTGTAATTCTAAAATCTAATTATGGAAGAATGTATTTCGGTTTTTGATATGCTCAAAATTGGAGTTGGTCCGTCGAGTTCCCACACACTTGGTCCCTGGCGAGCGGCGGAACGTTTTTTGGGCGAATTGCGAAGTACCAACAACTTGACAGAAGTTGAACGAATCAAAGTCGATTTGTACGGTTCTCTTTCATTAACCGGAAAAGGTCACGCTAGCGATTTGGCTATTATGTTGGGTTTAAGCGGACAAGATCCTGAGTACATTCCCGTTCAAAATATTGCCGGAATTATAAAAACTATTGAAGATACAAATGCACTTAATTTAGGTGACGAAAGAATGATTCCGTTTTATTTTTTGCAAGACATTGTATTTAATAAAAACTTCCTTCCTTTTCATGCCAATGGATTGACATTTACAGCGTATTTAAATGATCAAACCTCTTTCATTTCTACCTATTATTCGATTGGTGGTGGCTTTGTTGTAGTAGAAGAACGCCTCAACGCCAAAAAGAAAACCGAAATAAAACGCACTTTCCCCTTCCCTATTCAAAACGCAGAGGAGCTTTTAAATTATACGATCTCAGAAAATAAATCGATCTCAGAAATTGTATTTGAAAACGAAAAATCGATGCGTTCTGAAAAAGATATTGATGCTGAATTGATGCGTATTTGGCGCACGATGCTCGAATGTATGTATATCGGTTGCCATTCGGAAGGCATACTACCAGGTGGATTAAATGTCCGCAGAAGAGCATTCGACATGCATCAAAATTTAATTGGTTTGGCCAATTATTCGAATCCACAAGAATGGCTCGAGCAAATCCGAAAAACCGAAGTTAAATTCCGCCAAATTCTAAAATGGGTTTCGTGTTTTGCCTTAGCGGTAAACGAAGTAAATGCCGCTTTAGGTCGTGTGGTAACGGCGCCAACAAATGGAAGTGCCGGCGTGATTCCCTCCGTTTTAATGTATTATTTAGTCATCGAAAATCACGATGCCACCGAAAAGGAAATCAAACAATTCTTAATGGTAGCTGGTGAAATCGGAAGTATTTTCAAAAAAGGTTCAACCATTTCAGCCGCAATGGGAGGATGTCAAGCTGAAATTGGCGTTTCTTCTGCTATGGCAGCAGCAGCATTGTGTGAAGTCATGGGCGGTACTCCCGATCAGGTTTTAATGGCTGCCGAAATTGCAATGGAACATCATCTTGGATTGACTTGCGACCCGATTGGTGGTCTTGTTCAGATTCCGTGTATCGAAAGAAATACAATGGGTGCTATCAAAGCCATAAATGCTGCCGAATTAGCCATGGAAACCGATGCGAAAAATGCCAAAGTACCATTAGACAAAGTTATTGATACGATGTGGCAAACCGCAAAGGATATGAATTCTAAATACAAAGAAACTTCGGAAGGAGGTTTGGCAATTACCGTAAATATGTCTGATTGTTAATTTAGACTTCTTAGATTGTTAGAATTGTTAGATTGTTAGACTTTTTATTATTTAGAATTCGAAAGATAAACTAGCAGATAAAAAGAAGTTGCTATTGACTAAATGCTCATTCTTAAGAAACACTTTTTCAATGCTGTCAAAATAACGCGCTTCGGTTCT
>JANNCY010000203.1:0-4361 GCA_031387085.1 Flavobacteriales bacterium
AAAAAGAAATGATTGATAATCAATTGGAAATAAAAACAAAATTGAAAAAAATCCTTTCTTTTTTCATTTCTGCCTTTTGCTCATCAGAAAGTTTTTCTCCTTTTTCTCTGTTCGCTTTTATTTCGGCTCTTTTAGCTTCTCTCTTTTTGGATTGTTCCAGTAAAATGATTTTGATTTCATTTTGCTGTTTCTCACTTAAATTAAGATCGCTTGTCATTTCTTTTAAACGTTTTTCAACATTTTGTTCTGGAGTTAATTTTTCTCTTCCACCTGGTTGAGCAAATGATAACGTGCTAACCAAGATTGCGAATGCTACAATTACTGATTTCATACTTATTTTTTTTAAATGTTACGGGGATAAGACGAGGTGCTATTAGAATGGTTTAATGATGGTCTGAAAATTAAGAAATATTTAGTATTTTATAATCATCCAATTTTTCACACTATTTCAAAATCCCCAAAACCGTTCCCAACATTACGTTAGCGCCAATAGCCAAATCGTCATAAGATGCGTATTCTAAAGGATTATGACTAATACCATCTTTGCAACGCACGAATATCATTCCGTAATCACAGGCATACGACAACGCCAATGCATCATGAAAAGGACCGCTCATTAATTCAGGAGCATCGAGTTGTAATTTTTCGCATTCAGAATGAATGATTTCTTTTATCCAATCAGCACAATAACGGGGGTCGCTTTTGGTATCTTCTGAAATTTCAAAAGTAAGATTATGTTTGGAACAAATGGCTTCTATTTTATCACGTAACTGATTTTCATAACGGTTTCTTCGTTCCAAATCGATGTCGCGCAAATCGACAGTAAAGGTTACTTCTTCTGGAATAATATTTCGAGATGCCGGAAAGATATTTAGTGTTCCTACAGTTCCCACAGTTGGATTTCCGGGAACTTGCGTAGCAATTTCATTCACTGCAATTATAATTTCGGCAGCGCCTACCAAAGCATCTTTACGGATTGGCATCGGAACAGAACCCGTATGTCCTGCCATTCCTTTCAATTTAACGGTCCACCATAAAGGTCCCGAAATTCCCGAAACTACACCGATAGGTTTATGCGCCAAATCAAGAATGGGTCCTTGTTCAATATGCAATTCCAAAAAACAAAAGATGCTTCCGGCTTTGTATTCAGACTCCTTGAATTTGGTGATATCGCAACCAAAACCCTTTAACGCCTGACCACGAGTAATGCCGTCTTTATCCTTGCGCTCCAATTCGCCTTCTTCGAGTTTTCCTAAGATACCTCTCGAACCGAAAAGGCCTTTGTTAAAACGCCAGCCTTCTTCATCGGCAAAGGAAATGACTTCAATTGACCTTTCGGGAACAACTTTATTTTCAGATAAAGTAGTCACCACTTCAATCGCACACAACACTCCAGCTACACCATCAAAGCGTCCACCATACGGTTGGGAATCGAGGTGCGAACCCATCATTAAAACAGGTAAATCCTGATTTTTGCCTTCCAGTCTTCCGATAAGATTTCCGAAATTATCGATACGAACCGACATTCCAGCTTCCTTCATCCAGGAGCCTGCGATTTCAAAACCTTGTTTTTCAAGTTCCGTATGTGCAGGTCGGCACGTTCCAGTTTCGCCAATTTTACCAATCAGGCTCATGGCTTCGAAGTGCCGTTGTAATCTTTGAGAATTTATCTTCATATTTTTTAGAGTAAAGAACATAGAACAAAGAATATAGATTTATTTCTAACGTCTATTTTCTTTATTCTATTCTCTATTTTCTTTTTTAATGGTCATTCAAAGGTAAACCTCTGTCTTGCCAGTCTTTCCAGTTGATGTATTCTGGCGCAACACGGTGCTCTTCCATCGTGATGCATTCATCCACAGGGCAAACCAATTTGCACAGATTACAACCCACACATTCTTCCTCTTTTACCGTGTAATTGTTGTAGGGATTTCCTCTTTCGATAGCAATAGATTGATGAGAGGTGTCTTCGCAGGCGATGTAGCACAAGCCACAATGAATGCATTTGTCTTGATCAATTTTCGCAATATGATGGTAGTTGATGTCCAGATCTTCCCAATGCGTAATTTTCTCTACAGATTTACCAATAAAGTCGGTAGTTTTTTGATAGCCTTTTTCGTCCATCCAATTGTTTAAACCCTCGCACATGTCTTCGACAATTCTGAAACCGTGTGTCATGGCAGCAGTACAAACTTGTACGGAAGTTGCTCCTAACAACATAAATTCGACTGCATCTTTCCATGTACTTACACCACCAATTCCAGAAATCGGCACTTTGTTCGTTACCTCGTCTTGTGCAATAGTCGTTAGCATTTTTAACGCAATCGGTTTTACTGCGGGACCGCAATAACCACCGAAAACACTTTTTCCAGCCACATACGGATTTGGAACTAACGTATCTAAATCAATTCCAGTTACACTTTGAATGGTATTAATTAAACTCAAGGCATCGGTTCCGCCTTCAACAGCAGCTCTTCCCGTAGGAACAACAGAATGTACATTTGGCGTGAGCTTAGTAATTACGGGAATTGTTGCTTTTTCCATTACCCATTCAACTACCATTTTGGCAATTTCTGGGTCTTGACCAACAGCCGCTCCCATACCTCTTTCGGTCATTCCGTGTGGACAACCAAAATTCAATTCGAATCCCATTGCACCAGCATCTTCGCATTTCATGATGAGATCGTGCCACGATTTTCGGTCGTTATCCGCCATGAGCGAAACAATCATCGCCCGATCGGGGAACATTTTTACGACTTCATAAATTTCTTTCAGATTGATTTCTAATGGTCGGTCACTGATTAATTCGATATTATTGAAACCCATGATGCGTTTTCTTCCGTACTCGACAGAAGAATAACGTGAGGAAACATTTTTTACTTGTGAACCTAAGGTTTTCCATACGACGCCTCCCCAACCGGCTTCAAAAGCGCGAACGACGTTGATTAGTTTATCGGTTGGTGGCGCACTGGCTAACCAAAATGGATTGGGTGATTTTATGCCTAAAAAATCGGTTGATATATCTGCCATTTTTATTATTTTAAGCTTAACTTTTCTTACTATCTTAATGGTTTAAAGATTTTTTTGAACCATTAAGGTATTAAGCCAAATTAAGAGTTTGTTTAATTGTTGAAAGTTGGTTTTAATTCGGATTCGATGATGTAATCTGGACTGATGATGTATTTTAGTATCGCAGCGGCTCCGTCTTTTCCGGCTTGCACCGCATCGACAACTTCTCGTCCGCCGTTGACACAATCGCCACCAGCAAAAACACCGGCAATTTTAGCTTCAGATTTTCCGCTAACGGCTATTTTACCATTGTTGTTTTCGATATTGTTGGAATTAACCAAAGTTTGAAAAGGCATTTGTCCAGCCGCTTTAATTACCATGTCTACATCTAATGTGAATGTTTCTCCGGATACAATTGGACTTCTTCTACCACTGGCATCGGGTTCTCCGAGTTTCATTATGTCACACACCAATTTTGAGGCTTTTCCGTTGTTGCCTTTGATTTCTTTTGGAGAAGCTAACCAGATTACTTTACAGCCATCTAATTTAGCGATGTCCAATTCTTTTTCGGTACAGGGCATTTCCTGTTGGGTTCTTCTATATAGTAAAGTTACATCGGAAGCACCTAATCTTTTGGCTTGTGTTGCGGCATCGATAGCGGTCATTCCCATTCCGATAACAGCTACTTTATCGCCAACTGCAATTTTAGAATAGTCGTTATCCCGCAATTCGTAAATGAATTTGATGGCATCTTCTACGCCTTGTAAATGTTCTCCTTCAATATCCAATTGACGTGCTAATCCCACACCGAATGCCATGTATACAGCATTGTAATTTTTTTGTAATTGTTCTAGCGTGACATCTTTTCCAAACTCTTGATTGTATTTGATATCGATTCCGCCAATGGAAGTGATGTAATTTACTTCATCTTCGCAAAATTCTGGTGTTACTTTATATGCGGCAATTCCGTAAGTCATCAATCCGCCACCTTTACTTTCTTTTTCATAAATCGTCACCTCTACACCTTCTCTGCTCAAAGTATGTGCACAACTCAATCCGGCAGGACCAGCACCAATAATGGCGACGCGTTTTCCTGTAGAGGGTTTGCGTTCGAACAATTGCCATTGGTTTGCCATCGCTTTTTCGGTAGAATAACGTTGGAGTTTGGCAATGTTGATGGGTTCTTCATGCATCAAATTATAGACGCAGGCACCTTCACACAATTTTTCTACTGGACACACTTTACTGCAACCCGCTCCCATAATATTGGAAGAAAAAATAGTATGTGCCGAACCTTTAATGTTATCTGTGGTTATTTGCCTGATGAATTTGGGTACGTTGATGGAGGTCGG
>JANNCY010000112.1:0-9941 GCA_031387085.1 Flavobacteriales bacterium
CAAAACTTCTTTTCCGCTGTCAAATAAATCCTGTTCTTTTTGCGCGCTTTCCTGAATTTTCTTTTGGATGGTTCCTTCGATTAATTGGGTAATGAAACCACCTTTTTCTTCGATTTCCTTAAATAACAATAATGCTTTTTCCGCTAATTGTTCGGTGAGGTTTTCAATATAATAGGTTCCGTCTGCGGGATTATTGACTTTGTCAAAATAGCTTTCGTGTTTTAAAACCAGCAATTGATTTCGGGCAATTCGGTCACCAAATTCGTTGTCTTTGTGGTACAAATTATCGTAAGGTAAATTAGAAATCGCGTTGGCATTTCCTAAGATTGCACTCATGCATTCGGTTGTGGTTCGCAACATATTCACGTTGTAATCGTAAATCGTTTTGTTGCGTTTGGTGGGCGTCACCACAATATGACAATCGAAATTGTGATTGTATTCCTTGGCTAAAGTCGAAAATAATAAACGCAAGGCACGCAGTTTTGCAATTTCAAAAAAGTAATTGGTACCAACGGAAACCTCAATCGTTATGGGTTGGTTGATGGATGGAATTCGATTGAAATATTCGTTGATATGTGCTAAAGTATATGCCAATTGTTGTACTCTATTCGCTCCGGCGTTTTGGTAGATGCTGGAACGGATATTTAAAAGCCCCCCAGCCCCTGAAGGGGGAGTAAAACAAAGCGTGTTTAATTTTTCAAAATCTTTATCTAGGTTTTCAAACCAGTTTCCATCACTGCACAATTGCCCGATTGGGTCTATTTGGATGATAAAATTGAAATTATTTTTAGTAGCAAAAGCATTGATTTTGGTTGTAAAATCTACTGATAAAAAAGGCAAATGGAAGTAATAGGTTGCTTTTTCTAAAGGAAGATTTTGCATCAAATCTGCAATTAAAACCGAATCGTTTTCGATAGTAAAACGAATGCTTTCTGCGCCTCTTTGTAATGAGTCTAATGCGCGTTGATTGGACAGTTTTACATCGTGAACAAAGATATTTTGTACGATTACAAATGCGTTTTTTGGTGTGTTTATTTGGTACTTGTATTCTGATTCGTCGTTGTGGTAAAAGGGTTTTACTTTGATGCCTTCCGGACTTTCCCAAACGAGGGTGTCATTGTAGTCGGCACCTTTAAGTTCGTACTGAATTTGTTGCTTCCATTGTCTGGAAGTAACGGGTTCGAAATCTTGAAATAAATTGTTGTCAGCCACGTTGTTTTTATTTAGTGAAACCTGTCTGGTTTGAATGCCTATTGTAACTTCGCAATGGAATCTTTTTTGCGCATTTCGTCTGCTTCATATTCGATGATATAAATATCTTCACTATCGCGCTTCATGTAATATTTTTCGCGTGCATAGCGTTCCACTTGACCTGGATTTTTAAGTTTTTTTATGTTTCTACTATCCTTGTTGATTTCGTCTTGATAATAGGTTTTATTATCTTCCAGTTCGTCGATTTGTTTGTTTAAGACGCGTTGTTCGATATAGGAAGTGTTGTCTAAAAAAAGCATCCATACGATAAAAAAAACGAGTACAATAACGTACCGATTCCCAATGAATTTTAGGAAAGGATAGTTGGCGATAAGATTATTGCACCAGGTTTTCATGGTATTAGGTCAGTCTTTGGTTGATTACGGCGCGAACGACATCGATAGCTACCGTGTTGTATTTGTCGTTCGGGATGATGATATCGGCATACGCTTTTGTTGGTTCGATGAACTGTTGGTGCATGGGCTTTAAAGTGGTTTGGTAACGGTTTAGCACTTCTTCCATATCGCGGCCACGTTCTGCAATGTCGCGTTTTAAACGTCGGATTAATCGCTCATCGGAATCGGCGTGAACGAAGATTTTGATGTCGAACAAATCTCGTAATTCGGTGTTGGAAAGTATTAAGATGCCTTCTACAATCATCACTTTTCGGGGATGTGTTGAAATGGAATCGTCGGTTCTGTTGTGAGTAACAAAGGAATACACGGGTTGGTCGATGGTTTTGCCTGCTTTTAAATCGTTCAGATGTTGTACGAGAAGTTCAAAATCGATGGCTCTTGGATGATCAAAGTTGATGTTGCTTCGTTCTTCGTAACTCATTCCGATATTCTGTTTGTAATAAGAATCCTGGGAAATTATTCCGACTTCCGTTTCTGATAATTCATTCATAATTTGGTGAACTACAGTTGTTTTACCAGAGCCTGTTCCGCCAGCAATTCCAATGATAAGCATGATTGATTGTTGTGTTTTGGTTTTGACAAAAATAGGATAAAAATTCAATATCAATATCAATTTCAAAAATCAATTGCATTTTTTTGCTTCCATCTTCCATCTACTAACTTCCATCTTTAAAACTTCTCAAAAACGCCCAAACCAAATAACGCAAAATCGTATTTCACAGGATCGTTTTTATCGAACAATCGCAGGTTCGTATCGAGTTCTAAAAGGGCTTTTCCGTCATTTTGTTTACGCGTTAGAATGCCTAATTTTCGAGCGACATTTCCAGAATGAACATCGAGCGGACAAGAAAGTGCCGCAGTCGGAATAGTTTTCCAAATACCAAAATCTACACCAGTGCTATCGTTTCGAACCATCCACCGGAGAAACATGTTGAGGCGTTTTGCAGCCGAATTATTCAAAGGATCGGACAGGTGTTTTTGTGTTCGGTTTAGATGATCTATTTCGAAGAAAACCTTTTTGAATTCGGAAATGCTTTTTTGCATTGATGCAGCTTCCGGATTTTTTGCAAAAACACTTTCCAAACCGTTATGGTTTTTATAAATGTGTTGCAGTCCTTTTACAAAGGTGACAAAATCGGCGCTGTTGAATGTCCGGTGAACAAAGTTTTCTAATTTTTCTAAATGATACTCCTTATGGTTCATGACAAAATCGAAAGGGGAATTTCCCATTACATCCATCATTTTTTTTGCGTTGGTAATAATCATTTTTCGATTTCCCCAAGCGATGGTTGCGGTAAGAAATGCAGCGATTTCGATGTCTTCTTTTATTGAAAATTGATGTGGAATTTGAATGGGGTCGCTTTCGATGAAATTGGGATTATTGTACAACGCTACTTTCTCATCTAAAAAGGATTTGAGCTCGTTAGGGGTCATTTGGATTTACTTTTTTGGGGTAAAATCCGTCCTTTAAATTGTCAGTTCTCATTTGAGGTACGATATAAAAATATTTTTTAAAATAGGCAATTTGTACTTTATTCACACAAGGTAAATCGCCATCGCCACTTCCCCAAAAGAAACTGTTGTTTAAGGGTGAATGGTACTTTAAATTACCATCAACGATGGTTTCAAAAGGCCTATCGGATTTGGTGTTTTTATACGGGTAAATACTATTTTGAAAGGAGAAATTACTAATATGCTGCATGAATTTATAATTGGAAAAATTATTCAAATCAATTGGTAAAAACACAATCATTAGTGTTGGAATTAACGATAAGTACAAAAACAACAACACGATTTTCTTTTGATAAAAAATACAAGTAAAACAAAAGAGTGAAAAGAACATTACATAATTGATAAAAAAACGAAATTGAGGAGACGTTTCAAACAATAATAGCAACTGCACAATCATCAGAAAATAGACTATCCAAAGCGCTTTTTTATTAAAAAAACGATAGATAAAAAACGGACAAACTAAAATTAAAAAGACAATCGATTTATTAAACAATCCGTTGAGTTTGGGAAGGGAAAGCCATTGTATAAATAAATCCAACGAAGACATGGTTTTGTATTGTTCGGCTTCCACAAAATAACCGTAGAGTTTTAATTCGTTGTAATAAAAGTGTTCCATTTGATCTGGAATCGCATATTCTAACGAAGTAAAAGAAAATAATTTGTAGGGAAAAACTGGAGATCCGCAGATAATCATGTTTTTTAAAATAAATAAAGACAACATTAAAAAAGCCAATAGGAATGGTTTTACTAAATGCTTATTAAGTATTTTAAAGTTCATTTTAAATAAAATAATTGGAATAAATACAAATACTAGCGTAGTGTTTTTTATATAAAGCAGAAACAATACTAGTAGTACTATAAAATTAAAATTCGCAACGGAAATGGTTTTATAGTTCGTTAGAAAATAGAAAAACAATACGAAAGAGAATATATAAACTGGAATATCAGGCGAGGGTGCACTTATAAATTGAAAAAACAACAGGTTGATAAAAGGAAGTAAACCTACAATCAAATAGAATTTATTGTTATTTTTAAAATACGCACTAAGTTTTTCGATGGCAAAAACATTTCCGAGAAGCAAACAAAATCCACTTAAATCATTGAAGTTTTTATACAGAAATGAAAAATTAAATGCACTTTGCGTGACATGCCAGCCACTCAATTGTCCGAGGAAAAAATGCAAATTCACCAAACCACGAACAAAACCATATTCATTCAACCATTTTATAGTCTGAATGTAATACGATTCGTTATCGATTACATAGGGAATTGAAGCACACTGCGCTACAATCAAAAAAGTTATGATGAGTAAATACGATTTTAAAACCAATTCTAAGTTTTTAAACTGGTTTTTAAAATCACGGTATATTTTTAGGATATCCGACTTATATCTCGCTAAAATCAGCCCATTTACCAAAAGCAAAAACAAATGAAATTCAATATTTATCCGTCCAAAAACGGCCCAAATACTTGCTAAGATAGTGGTAGCAAATAATCCCAAAATAGACGTAATCACAAAATTATCGTTTTTCAACGCCACGATTTTATTGGTCAAAAAGCCCAAATTTATGGTAGTGAAGAGGATGTAAATCCATGATAAAATGATGAGTACCATATATTATTTTGCTATTAATCCATCCACCATTACCAATTTTCTATCGGCTCTATTCGCCAGTTCTTCGTTGTGCGTAACAATTACAAAAGTTTGTCCGAATTCATCCCGCAATTTAAAAAACAATTGATGCAGGTTTTCGGCAGAAGCCGTGTCCAAATTCCCCGAAGGTTCATCGGCAAAAATCACATCGGGCTTGTTAATTAAAGCTCTGGCGACGGCAACACGTTGTTGCTCTCCACCCGAAAGTTCAGCAGGTTTATGGTGCGTTCTTTCGGACAATCCCAAATAATCCAATAATTTTTTGGCTTCTATTTCGGTGGCTGCTTTTTCTTTTCCAGCAATGTAAGCCGGAATGCAAACATTCTCCAGCGCTGTAAATTCGGGTAATAACTGATGAAACTGAAAAATAAATCCCAAATGCGTATTTCTGAATTTGGAAATTGTTTTGTCGTTCATTTTCAAAACTTCTTCATTGGTAATCGTTATTGAAGTACTATTATTTCCCCCTTCGGGGGTTAGGGGGCTCGGTTTGTCTAATGTTCCCAGGATTTGTAAAAGTGTAGTTTTTCCTGCTCCTGATGCGCCAACAATCGATACTATTTCTCCTTTTTTTATATGCAAATCCACGCCTTTTAACACGTGTAAGTTATCATAATATTTATGAATATTTTTGGCGATAATCATGCTTATATTTTTTATAAAAGTAGCAAAGTATTTTATAAAATAAACCACCATAGAATTTTTTTATGGCAGCATTCTGTAAATTAAAGAAAATGTACGTGTATTGTTTAATTTTTTTATAAATTTGTTAAACAAAAATACAATCCAAAAATAGCCATGAACACATTAACCCAAAAAGAGCTTTACGAATTGATTGGCGATAATCACCAAATGACGTCAGCCGATACGCCTATGCGTTCGGATGCCTTTGTAAAGTCGGATGAACAAAAAATGAAATCCATCGAAAACCATTTTCATAGTATAATGGAAGAAATGGGTTTAGACATGACCGACGACAGTCTTAAAGGTACACCACACCGAGTTGCCAAAATGTTTATACAAGAAATCTTCTCCGGTTTGAATCCACAAAACAAACCTAAAATTTCGGTGTTTGAAAACAGTTACCACTACGATAAAATGCTGGTTGAAGCCAATATCAGTTTCAATTCGACCTGCGAACACCATTTTTTGCCCATCATCGGCAAAGCGCATATCGGTTATGTTTCGAGCGGAAAAGTAATCGGATTATCCAAACTAAACCGAATCGTCGATTATTTTTCCCGTCGTCCTCAGGTCCAAGAGCGATTGATTATGCAAATTTTCAACGAATTAAAAACGGTCCTCGAAACCGATAATGTAATTGTTGTTATGGAAGCTAAACATTTGTGCGTTTCCAGTCGTGGCATCAAAGACGAATCGAGTTTTACCTCAACCATTCAATACGGTGGCATCTTTAATGAAAAAGAAAACCGAAACGACTTTTTTAATTTAGTTAAACAGGAATAATTATTTTGGCGTGCCCCACGATTGTTAAAAACTACGTTTAAAAAACTTGTTTTTATCCATCGGGGTCGGGCTTTCGGCACTCGCTTTTTTTTCGTCAGTTCGAGTGTTGTTAAAAACAACGTATCGCGAACACGAAAAAAAGAGCTCAGACAAAGCCTTAATCCCTCACGCAAACCATAATACAATAGCGAATTTGTTATTATATAAATTAGTATTTTTACAACCTAAAAATTTAATTAGTATTATGAAAGTAGCTATTCCAATTAAATGTATTTTTATTTTTTTGCTTTTGCAATGGAATACTTCAAATGCACAAACGTATAGTTTTCCAGATGAAACTGCACTACACGAAGGAACTTGGTTGCAATGGCCTCATCAATACGAATATGGAGTTGCTTATAGAAACGCGTTAGACGCATCTTGGGTTGCAATGACAAATGCACTTCAGGCAAATGAAAAAGTGCACATTATTGCATACAATGCAACAGAACAAACTAGGATTACTAATTTATTAACTACGAATAGTGTTTCATTGACAAATGTTGATTTTAAAATTTATCAAACCAACGATGTGTGGGTTCGTGACAACGGACCAATTTATGTCAGAAATTCTAGCAATCAATTAGTAATTGAAGATTGGGGATTTAATGGTTGGGGAGGCGATTATAATTTTGCAAAATGTAATATTATTCCGGCTAGTATCGGAACCACAACTGCTACAACAGTTCTCAATTTAAATAGTGTAATGACTGTTGAAGGAGGAGCGTGGGAAATGGATGGAAACGGTACTTTTTTAGCAACAAAAAGTTCCATTTTAAGTCAGTCGAATTCAAGTTCTCAAATTCATTCTATACGAAATGTGGGTTTGACAGAAGCACAAGCCAATGCCATTTTTACACAATATTTTGGAGCAACAAAATTTATTTGGTTGAATGGTTTTTTTAGTACGGATGATATAACAGACGCCCATATTGATGGTTTTGCAAAATTTGCTCCAGGCAATAAATTAGTTACCATGAATCAAGCTGATTTATTA
Organism: Flavobacteriales bacterium; assembly: GCA_031387085.1. GTDB lineage: Bacteria > Bacteroidota > Bacteroidia > Flavobacteriales > Flavobacteriaceae > Flavobacterium. The sequence continues at coordinate 7,337 of JANNCY010000112.1, forward strand.
TATTGGGGATTATTTCAAGCAGATATCAACTCTTTATATGCAGCTTCGAATGTAAATAATGTGGTTTATACTAAAGTTTATTTACCATTAACATTAAATAATGTAACAACACAAACCGGAACAGCATTACCATACAAAGGAAGCTATGTAAATTATTATGTAGCTAATAATAGAGTTTTAGTTCCCAATTATAATGATCCAAACGACACTGTTGCCAATGCTATTATTGCGGGTTTATATCCAGGAAGAACTGTAGTCGGAATTGATGTTAGAAATTTATACGAAAACGGCGGAATGGTGCATTGTGTAACACAACAGCAGCCAGCAACAACATTGGGAAATTTTAATCTTAATGATAAAATAAACTTTAAAATTAGTCCAAATCCTGTAAAAAGCAACTTCCAGATACAATCTAAAAATTCAATTGAAATTATTGAAATAAGCAATGAATTAGGGCAAATAATAAAAGAAATTAATAACTATAATTCAAATGAATTAGTTGCTATTTCTGATTTAGCAAACGGAGTTTATTTTATAAAAATAGTAACATCAGATGCTGAAATACAAATTCAAAAATTGATTAAAGAATAAGTTTTCTCTAATTCTTACTTTTCAAACCAATCGGCGATAAATCCCAATTTCATACTTCGTAGCATTTTCTTTTCAAACGCCCAAAAGAAAGTAAACTGTCCGCAAATAAATCCGAAACTCACCAAAAGTATTTGGTATATCGGAAATATCAATACGATATAAAGTGGGTAATACAACCAATTGGAGACTTCCCCTTTTACGATTCCCAAAAGTCCTAAAATGGGTTTTGATAAATAAGCAGCACACGAACCCGTAATGGCGAATACAACAATAATGACAAAGACTTGCCGATTGGATGTAATGTTCCAGCGTTGCTTAAAATGTGTCATACTTAAATTCGTCGCACAAATTTAACTAATTTATTGTCTAGGAACAAATCCCGAAAGTTGTTGTTTGTAGTGGAGTTGAAAATAAATGAAATAGTTATAGATGAGATAATTTACTTCATAACCATAATGTGTGCCTCTATCGTAGTTAATTTGCATTTCGTACAAACCGGGATTGCAGCGATTTGGTTGCATTACCCGGCTGTTCCATTCGGTAACATAAATTTGGTTCCTGCTTTCCATATAACTTTCCGAATAATACCCTCTAGGTCGGGCAGTGCTCATTAACCACGAATTAAAACCGGGTTCGATGATGATGACTTCATATTCTAAATCGGCATTGGCAATTCGAAGTGTATCGGAAGTCTTAGTATCATTTTTAGTAACCGCATTTTTTGAAGAAGAACAACCAATTAAAAATGCCAATACTAATCCTATAAAAAGCAACTTTTTCATCATCATTTTATTTTGAATAAAATTACAAAGAATTAAGACTCATGGAATATTTTTAACACAAATATATTGGGAAAAGATTATCCATTGTCTTCTTCTAAGTCATTATGATCGTCACCGCCAATGCTGTAAAAGTCGTTTTCTTCGTCTACGATACCAATGCCTACTTGCGAATTGTCAAATTCGTCGCTGGGAATATCCAAATCACTTCCTGACAGATCTTCTTCAAAACTCTTTTCATTGTTTTTGGATGGCTTTTCAAAGGTTTTCTTTTTCGAAATATTTTCAGGATCGATATCACTTTCTTTCTGATCCTGGTTGTAAATATCTTCGCTAGGTGGATAGTTTAGAGCATCTGTAGTTTGGTCTTCTGTTTTTAATTTTTTGCTATTCGCTTCCATAACATTTATTTTTAGTTAATACAAAATTGAGGATTATTAGTGAAATGGAATTGTATAAAAAGTACAATAGCTTATATGATTCACAGTTTTACCATAAAAAAATCCCGCAGAAACGGGATTTAAATTTATAGGAATGTGTGACTTATACTTTTTCAGTTTTTAACAGACTGCTGATTTGTTCTGCGAGTTCGGTGCCAATTCGATCTTGCGCTTCCAAAGTAGCCGCACCGATATGAGGTGTCAATGAAATTCTCGGGTGCATTAAAATCTGAATTTCTGGAGTTGGTTCGTTTTCAAAAACATCCAAACCAGCAAACAATACTTTGTCGTTTTCCAATGCTTCAATCAATGCAACTTCATCGATAACACCGCCACGGGCACAATTGACGATTCCAACATTTTCTTTCATTTGCGCTAATTCCTCTTTTCCAATTACATAACCTTCCTGTGCTGGAACGTGCAATGTGATAAAGTGCGCATGTTTAAAAACATCTTCTAACGGTTCGGTAATGATATCGACATTGATGAATTGCCCTGTGTAAAAATCGACACGAATCTCGGCATTACTCACGTATTTATCGGCAGCAATTACTTTCATTCCCAATCCCAACGCCATTTTTGCTGCGGCTTGACCAATGCGTCCGAAACCAATAATTCCGAGTGTTTTACCACGTAATTCGATTCCTTTAGCATAAGCCTTTTTCAAACCTTCAAAGTTCGTATCGCCTTCCAATGGCATGTTTCTATTCGAATCATGCAAGAAACGAACACCTGTAAACAAGTGTGCGAACACTAATTCTGCAACGCTTTCAGAAGAAGAAGCTGGCGTGTTTA
>JANNCY010000119.1:0-1509 GCA_031387085.1 Flavobacteriales bacterium
AAAACACAAAGCAATATTGTTAATATTGAATTTATTTTAACCTTATTATAATTCTCCTTTCTTGAAATACTTTCTTCGTAACCAAAAAGCTACATTTACTAATATAATCAATTCGGGTACTTCTACTAGGGGACCAATAACTCCAGCAAACGCTTGCCCACTATTGATTCCGAAAACACCAATAGAAACAGCAATTGCCAATTCAAAGTTATTTCCAGAAGCTGTAAAAGACAAAGCCACTGTATCCCTATAATTGGCTCCAATTTTTTTCGCTACGAAAAACATTAAGAAAAACATAATGGCAAAGAAAATAACTAGAGGAATAGCAATTCGCACAACATCCATTGGTAAATCAACGATCATTTCGCCTTTTAAACTAAACATCACTACAATAGTAAAAAGTAAAGCTAGTAATGTAATTGGAGAGACAAAGGGAATGAATTTTTGATTGAACCAATTGCTACCAATAAATTTCTTTATAGAATAACGACTGATCACTGCTAATGCAAAAGGAATTCCGAGGTAAATACCAACTGTTTTTGCAATTTCAGCAATGGTGATATTCAATTCCAATCCTTTTATTCCGAATAACGGAAGCATAATTTCTAAATAAAAATAAGCATACAAACTGAAAAATAGAACTTGCAATAAACTATTAATTCCGATTAAACCTGCAGTTAATTCTCGATTTCCTTCCGCCAACTCATTCCACACAATAACCATAGCAATACACGGTGCAATTCCGATGATGATTAAACCCGTCATGTATTCGGGATACGCTTTAAGAAAAAAAGTGGCAAGTAAAAACATCAAAAACGGACCTATAATCCAAGTGATAAAAAAGGAAGCCGTTAGCAATTTTGGCTTTTCAAACATTTGAGGCATTTTTGAAAAATCGATTTTGGTCAATGGAGGATACATCATCAAAATTAAACCAATTGCTAAAGGAATATTGGTGGTTCCTGTTGAAAAGGAATTGATAAATTTAGAAGAACTTGGAATAAAATAACCAATTCCAACACCTAGCAACATAGCTATAAAAATCCATAGTGTTAGGTATTTGTCGAGAAAGGAAAGTCTTTTTTTCATGCTTTTTATTTAACAGCAAAGACGCAATATTGCGCAAAGTTCGTGTTGGTTTTACTTTATTTGAGAGAATACAAAATACATTTCACTAGCAATTTCTATACTTCTTTCCTCATACTTAGCATTCATTGATTCGGTTCCGTCATATACTTTTGGATCGTCGTAGCGGATGGGAAATCGTTTTTCAGCACCAGCAATAAATGGACAACCTTCATCGGCGGAAGAACACGTCATGATAGCTGCAAATTGCGATTGTGGATTAAAACTATCGTCAAACGTTTTGGAAAAACAAACAATTGGATGTTGATTTTCGTCGAACTTGATTGCATAAACCGGATTTTCAGTGTTATTCAATTTTTGAATTTGAAATCCTTGATTATGCAATGTTTCAACAACTTTTAGAAACATCGCTGTGGCTTCTGT
>JANNCY010000120.1:0-16419 GCA_031387085.1 Flavobacteriales bacterium
TAAAAATTTAGTTCCCGATTTATCGACTACTTTTTCGCGTTTAATGGAAATTTTCTTGTCTCTTCCCATACTTAAATTCAACGTGTCTGAAGTTTGATTCGGATTGATAATCGTTTTGCCAACATACAAACCTTCAAAAATGATATTGGCTTCTCCTGGCAATAAATTGTATTTGGAGTACTCATTGATTTCGGCTAATAAAAACGCTTCTTTATCAACCCTTGGCGCAGCGTAATATTTGTAGGTAGCTGGCAATTTTATTTCTTTCATTGCTACACTGTGTGCTTTTCCATTGGATAGAATGTCGTAGGGAATATCGATATTGAAAGAAACGTTGAGTTGGTTTTCGTTGATTTCTGTATAACCGGAAATATCTCCACTTCGAAACTCATCTATTCCATAATCCGCAACTGTATCAACATATTTAAAACTGCTTGAAAGTTCTTTTTTATCCTTCATTTTTAAACCTGCTGCTTTCCCTTGTAGTTTATTATAAACATTCCCCCTATAATAATTAAAATCATTTTCACCATCTCCATACCTCAAAAACCAAGCTTGTAACAACGGCGCCACATTATTCTGATTCGGATTTCCACTAGACAATGTCAACTTCACTTTTCTCCAATCAATACCACTATTTTGTGTAACCTGCGCTTTATACATCATCGTAATTGGTTCTTTAATATTTTCGGCTCGCAAATCGTAAAAGGGTGTCCAACCAGCCGAATTGGTAATGTAATTAATATCCAGATTCACATTGCCTGCAATTTCGTTCATCACTTGAACAATCAATTTCCCTTTGGATGCTTTTTCTTCTTTGAGTGTATTGATTTCGAGCTTCGCATTTAAGTTGGCTAACTTCTTATTCAGATTGGCTTCCTTTTCCTGAAATGCAACAATAGCATTGTCTAACTCGGTTCGTTTGGCTTTGTAGTAATCGACTAATTTTATCAATTCGGCTACACTCAAACCTGTATTGGCTCCGCCAACCATTTGATTTTGGTCTAATAATGCAATAGTCTGTTGGTTGGAATAGATATCAATTTGTACTTTTTTGATGTCTTTTTTGACTAAGGTAATACTATCGCGTACTTTTTTTATGACTGGATTACTCTCGTCAATTTCATATTCGGAAATGTAATTTTGCGTAAACTGCACCGACAAAACGGTAACGGAAGAAGGTGCTCCAATTTGAACGGTATTCTCATTCAAATAATCGGCAACGTTTTTTATAACAATTTCGCTGGTTCCGACAGGAAGATTTACGGAAGTGGTTTGAGACAATTCGGCTGCATTAAAATATACTGTTGCGGCTTTTACTTTCGCCGAAGTAAAAATAGGTTTTTGAGCAAATGTCAATGCTGAAACCAAAAGGGTAATCAAAAAGAATTTTTTCATGTTATATGTTTTTATTTCTATAGAGTTGAATTTGCGTAAAAAGGTTGGAATCATTTTACACAATAAATATAATCTAATGAGAGTGATGTTTTATTTTACCGTTTCCACTTTCAAACCAACACCTAAAACATTGGGTAAGTATGGTCCTTCGAAAGAATGAGAAACTATTATTTTATAGTTTCCTTTTAAGAGCTTACTATTTTCTTCCAACTTATAATTCAAATCACAAAAATCGCCACTGCATTCAGCTAATTCTTTGCCCGAAGCATCTTTTATTTTCAAATCGATTTGTTTTTTTTCTGTCTCTCCGTTTGGATTTACAATCGTAAAATTGACAGGAATACTATTAAACTGGTAATCATAAACATGACTAAAGCGAAACGTTATGTTGTACAATTTCGAATCATCATCAATAGTGAAATCGTAGGTTTTGGCGTCTTTTTCTTGCCATCTGTTTTCTGGAAATCCATCGTCAAATTTGCTGTATACTTCTGATTTGTTACAAGAAACAATTAAAAAAAAGAGCCCGAATAACGTAAAAATATTTTTTTTCATAGGAGAAATTTAAAGATAAAACGTATTTGATTTGGAAATAGTATATAAATAAAAACCGCTTTTTAACCAAACAACTCACTCACCACATCTTCTATTTTAGCAACCATTTGGATTTTAATTCCAGTGTTTTTCAACGAGATTTTATTGTATTTGGAAACAAAAATGGTCGAAAATCCTAGCTTCTCTGCTTCCTGAATTCGTTGGTCTACGCGATTAACAGGACGAATTTCACCTGAAAGTCCGACTTCGCCAGCAAAGCAAAAATCTTTATTGATAGCAATATCTTCGTTCGAAGATAAAATCGCCGCAACAACTGCCAAATCGATTGCAGGATCATCGATGGAAATTCCGCCTGTAATATTCAGGAAAACGTCTTTGGTTCCCAATCGGAATCCGGCTCGTTTTTCTAAAACTGCCAAAATCATATTGAGTCGTTTGGCATTATAACCCGTCGTACTTCGTTGTGGCGTTCCGTAAACGGCTGTCGAAACCAACGCTTGAATTTCAATCATTAACGGTCGCATTCCTTCAAGAGTTGAGGCAATTGCGGTTCCTGATAACTCTTCGTTTTTATGCGATATTAATATTTCTGACGGATTCGAAACTTCGCGTAAACCGGAGCCTTGCATTTCGTAAATTCCGAGTTCTGCTGTGGAACCGAACCTGTTTTTTAATGACCTTAAAATACGGTACACATGATTTCTGTCGCCTTCAAATTGCAACACCGTATCGACCATGTGTTCTAAAATTTTAGGTCCGGCGATACTTCCGTCTTTAGTAATATGTCCAATTAAAATTACAGGAACATTGGTTTCTTTGGCAAATTTTATCAGCTCTGCTGTGGTTTCCCGAATTTGGGAAATACTTCCTGGAGACGAATCGATGTAATCGGTATGTAAGGTTTGTATCGAATCTATAATGACAATTTCGGGCTCAATTTCCTGAATTTGCCGGAAGATATTTTGCGTTTTTGTTTCCGTAAGGATATAACAATTATCACCGTTTGGTGTAATTCTTTCAGCGCGCATTTTTATTTGTTTCTGACTTTCTTCGCCCGAAACGTATAAGGTTTTATAAGGAAGTTTGAGCGAAATTTGAAGCAGCAACGTACTTTTTCCAATACCTGGTTCTCCACCTAAAAGTATTAAAGAGCCGGGAACAATTCCGCCACCGAGAACACGATTTAATTCGCCATCGGTGGTGTTCATTCGAACTTCCTGCGTGGTGTCTATTTCAGTAATCCGAAGTGGTTTGGATGCTTTTTTTACTTCGGAAGAAGCGGGTTTCCATGATGCTTTTTCTTCCTTTTGGATTACTTCTTCAACAATCGTATTCCATTCTTTACACGAGTTGCATTGGCCTTGCCATTTGGAATATTGTGCACCGCAATTCTGACAAAAAAAAGACGTTTTAATTTTAGACATTTAGGCTGAATCTGGTATTATTTTTTGAGTTGACTTTTTAACTCGTCGGCTTTATCAAGCATCATGTCTTTGTTTAAAAATCCGATTGGTTCTAAGGCAAAAGCATTTTGATATGATTTTATGGCTCGTTTAAAATCGCCCGTACTTTCGAAAAAACGCGCTATAAAATATTCGCCAAGCATTGTTTTTGGATACGCTTTATTAGCTAATTGTGCCAACGGTTCAAATTCACTATACGCTTTATTTTTTACAATTGCCGATTCGATAGCTCTAAAATCGTTAATCCGTATAGTGGTTTTAAACCCTAATGTTTTATTTAGACTTTCGTATTTGGTTTTTAAATACTCGGTATATCCAGAAGGTAATTTCACAATTTTATCTTGATATTCAAACGTTGAAATAGGCGAATACGTCGCAAAAAATTGGTACAATGCACTCGGAATTGAATACAAAACTAACGAATAATGAGAAGCGCCTTTAAAGTCATCAAATTTGTAATTTAAGTTGGGATTTTTAATCGATTTAATATTGTCGTCTAAAGTCTTTATCGTTTCTTTCATTTTCTTGATGTCGCCATCTGCTGAAGACATGTAATAGAAAACAGGTTTGGTAAACGTGCTTAATCGTGATGGAATATTCGATTCCATATTCGTTGCTAATTCCGGACTTAAAGAGATGTACGCATTAAATATGGGTTCGGCTTTAAATAAAAACAAGTTAATATATCCGGCAGTGACATCATGACCTGCAATCATTCGGAATGGTGCTACACGGTATTTGTTTTCGATATAAGGTAATAATTCGCCTCCTATAAATTCAAAAAATGAGCTGGATTTTCCGTCTGGTAAACCGTCATCTGGATTTAAAGCACAGTCTCCAAATCGTTCTTCGTTTTTGTTTTGATCAATTCCGACGATAATCATTTCGGGTAAATCGTCCCAATAATTTCCATAACTTAAAGCTCCGTGAAAAGCATCAAACAAATAATCGCCATCTAGTACAACAAGTATTGGATACACTTTTTTGGAGTTTTTTTCATACGATTTAGGAAGAGAAATAGATATCTCTCTCGTCATCTCCATTTTTTTTGAATAAATGGAATCTTTTGTAACTTGAGAAAATCCAAAAAAGGAAGCTATTAAAGCAATTATCAGCACTAATTTTTTCATAATTATAATGTTTAAATTTAAAAATAACGACGTATTTTAAACTCAAGCAATATAATAATTTATTTTTTATTTAATAGCGGTAAAAGCAAATAAGAAAGTAAGCCCAGAAGAATTGTAAGTAGGGTTTGTGATGTCCAAACTAACCAGCCAAATGCGGTTCCGACATCATTGGAAATTCCATAGAGCGAAAAAACCAACGCTATCGATAACGGATAAGCGCCCAAACCCCCATTGGTGAAACCAACAGCCAAACTACCAAAAATAAATCCCATTATAACAACGTCAAAAGGGATGTTTGATGTTTCAGGAAGTGCAAAAATAGCAACATAAAACATCATTAGATAACAAAACCAAATAATAAATGAATGTAAAATGTACCACCATTTATCTTCCATTTGGTAAACGCTTTTCATTCCTTCTACCAATCCCGAAAGTTTATTTTTAAGCTTTTTAATGATTTTCCATTCGGCATAAATCCAAATAAAAATAAAAATTACAAACAATATAATTCCGAAAATGATAAACAAAAGTATCGATTGTAACGGAATGTTTTTGCTTTTTAAGAATTGCAAAATGGTGTCAAATTGGGAGAAAAATCCAATAAGAACAAATAAGAAAAACAGCAGTAAGTCAACAATCCGTTCGGCAATTATGGTACCGAATGCTTTGTCGAAAGGCACTTCTTCGTATTTTTTTAGTAAAATAGCACGTGATATTTCACCCGATCTTGGAATCGTTAAATTCACCAAATAGGAAATACTAACCGTTAAAAAGTTGTTGTTAAAACTCGTTTGGTAGCCCAAATGATTCAACGAAAATTTCCATCGATAAGCTCTGAACCAAAATCCCATTACCGAAATAAAAAGGGAAATATAAATGTAATTGTAATTCGCTTTTTGAAAACTGGCTTTTATTTTCTCAATTTCTTCCGATGATAGCGTGTTGTATTGATAATAGATGATTCCGATTCCGATTAATAAAGGAATGATGATCGACGCTAATTTACCGATTTGCTTTTTCAATGGAATTAGTTCAAGGAATTGTTGTTTTCATTTGGAAAAACCAACCAAGGTTTAAAAGTTTTTGCTTCTTCAAAATCCATTGTAGCATACGACATGATGATGATGATGTCACCCGATTGGACTTTTCTGGCGGCAGGACCGTTGAGCGTAATTTCACCTGAATTTTTGGCGCCTTTAATGGCATACGTTTCAAAACGTTCGCCGTTATTAATGTTAACAATAGACACTTTTTCGCCTTCGATAAGATTGGAAGCTTCCATAAGTGCTTCGTCAATCGTAATGCTACCGATATAATTTAAATCGGCGCCCGTCACTTTGACTCTATGAATTTTTGATTTTACAACTTGAATTTGCATGGGGCAAAGGTAATTAATTTAGTGAAATAGTATCTATCAATCGGATATTGTTAACAAAAACAGCGATAAAAGCACGGTATTTTTTTCTTTTGCTTTTTCGGATGCAAGGCTCTAACGTCGCTTCATCGGCAATTTCAAAATACTCCAATTTGAAAGTAGTTCCAGCAAATTTTTTGGTTACAAAATCGGAAACGGTTTTAGCCGATTTAGCTTCGAACCTTTTTTTAGCGGACAATAGTGTTTTATAAATGAGTTTTGATTCTTCGCGTTCTTTTGCTGAAAGTCGTTCGTTTCTAGAGCTCATCGCCAAACCATTGGGTTCTCTAAAAATAGAACAGCCAATTATTTTTACAGGAAGTTTTTCTTTCGCAACTAATTTTTTTACGATTTGCAATTGTTGGAAATCTTTCTCTCCAAAATAAGCATTGGTTGGTTTTACAATTTCAAAAAGTCGTTTTACAACCGTTCCAACTCCGTCGAAATGACCAGGACGAAATTTCCCTTCCATTTGATTTTCGAGTCCATCGTAATTAAAATGTTGCGATTTGGTTTGTCCGTCGTAAATGTCATCAACGGTTGGTGCGTAAACAATTATGGCTTCTGAAATCGATTTGATTTTAGCGACATCGCTTTCTAAAGTTCTTGGATATTTCTTTAAATCTTCGGGATTATTAAACTGCGTTGGATTGACAAAAATGCTAATAACTGTAATCGAATTATTAGCAAGTGATGCGGTCAGCAAAGACAAATGGCCTTCATGTAAAGCGCCCATTGTTGGCACAAAACCTATAGCCGTATCTTTACTTCTACTGTTTTGTAAGTGCTTGTTTAAATCAACTTTATTGTTGAAAATGAGCATGTGTGTTTTATTAATATCGGGTACAAACTTACACTTTTAGTAAATAACTGCATAAATTTTTGTAATTTTGCGTGCTTTTTATTGCCAATAAACAAAATAAATACAAGATGGAAGATAAGAGGATATTATATGTATCATCTGAAGTGGTGCCTTATTTGGCAGAGAACGAGGTTTCTCTTATGTCCTATGACGTACCAAAAATGGTTAATGATCAAGGCGGGCAGATTCGGATTTTTATGCCGAGATATGGAAATATCAACGAAAGAAGGCATCAGTTGCATGAAGTAATTCGGTTATCTGGAATGAATTTGGTGGTAAATGATTTGGACATGCCTTTGATTATTAAAGTAGCATCAATACCTAAAGAGCGCATTCAAGTTTACTTTATTGACAACGATGAATATTTTAAACGAAAAGCAACTTTTTCGGATGAAGATGGTGTATTGTATCCAGACAATGATGAGCGAGCGATATTTTTCGCAAAAGGCGTTATAGAAACGGTAAAGAAATTAAATTGGGTTCCCGATATTATTCATGTTCACGGTTGGATGGCAGCTTTGCTTCCTATTTACATGAAGCATTATTATAAAAACGAAGCGCTGTTTTCGGAAACCAAAATTGTAAGTTCCATATACAGTCAATCTTTTGATGGTACTTTAGACCCAGAATTAATCAATAAAATAAAATTTGATGGTATTCCAGAGGAAGCCATTTCTGATTTGGCAATTCCAAATTACGAAAACATCTTAAAAGCATCTATATTGCATTCTGACGGAGTCATTATTGCTTCCGAAAATCTTTCGCCAAGTTTAACAAAATTTATAGAATCTTCAGGAAAAGCTTTTTTACCTTTCGCCTCGAAAGAAGAATTCGCGCAAGCTTACACTTCTTTCTACAAAAATATGTTATACTAATTTTCAAAAATAATATGAAATTTAATTCTTTTTTAAAGCCCTTTTTGTTTGCCATAACTGTTGTTTTTTTTATCTCTTGTGACAAAGATTTTAATGAAATCGGTGCTGATTTTGTAGATAGTGATCACTATAATTTTGCGACTCAGAAATATGATGTTGTAGCTTACAATCAAAATTTAGGTCCGGTTCAAACTAACAATTTGCCTATTAATGCATTGGGATATTACAATAATCCTGTATTTGGTAGAACAAAAGCGAGTTTTGTAACACAATTGGAATTGGCTACTGTAAATCCAACATTTGTCAAAGCATCGATTATAGCTGTCGATTCTGTTTATTTACATGTTCCTTATTTTAGTAAATTAACGGCAACAGATGCCAATGGCGATAGTACTTATAATTTGGATTCCATTTATGGTTCCGGAAAAATACAATTAGAGGTTTTTAGAAACAACTATTATTTAAGAAATCTAGACCCAAATCCAATTTCTGGTTTGTTAGAACAACAAAATTATTTTTCCGATCAAAAATCAGATTTTGAAGCAAATCATGTTGCCGCAAGATTAAATAAAGTAGGCGCTCCGTCTAGTCAAAGTAATGACTTTGAATTTAGTCCTAACCAAATAAAATTCTTAAAGACAGATCCTATAACAAATCTCCCAGTTGTTCCAAACGTAGTAAGAGAACGTCTTGCTCCAGGAATTTATATGGACTTGCAAGAAAGTACATTCCTAACCGATATCATTCAAGCAGGTACTGCTAATTTGGCGGACAATAATGCGTTTAAAAATTATTATAGAGGTTTGTATTTTAGAGTAAGTGGTCATCCTGATTTCCCTGGTGGTGCTGCATTATCGTTGTTGAATTTCGCACAGGGTAAAATTGTTATTGTTTATAGAGATGCTGCATTAGCAACAGATACAACACCAACAGTTCGTAAAACAATGACCCTAAATATGAAAGGGTATACGGTTAATCTTTTAGAAAATATAGATAACGCCACTAATGGAAGTTATAACGCTGCAATAAGCAATAATGTTCCTGATGCTCCTACTGGTGACTCAAAACTTTATCTTAAAGGGGGTCAAGGAGCTATGGCTATAATTGATTTATTTAGAGGTTTAAGAAATGATGATCTTGTCGATCCTGCCGATCCTACCTACCAAAACCCTTTACAAATAATGCGTGATGAAAATTGGTTAATTAACGAAGCCAATTTGGTTTTTAATATCGATGATACTCCTTCCGGGCTTGGACCTAATGATATTAGTTTAGAAGCCAATCGAATTCTTTTATACGATTTAAATAACAAAAGACCTTTGATTGATTATTACACCGATTCTTCTACGAATCCGAATGTAAAATTCAATAAATTAGTCCATAGTGGTATTGTTCAAAAAGTGAGCGTAACTGATAGAGGAACAAAATATAAAATAAGAATTACCAATCATATTCGTAATTTAATAAAATATGGTGGACCTAACGTAACGAAAGATTCTACCAATGTAAAATTAGGTCTAGTTATAACAGAAAACATAAATACTACGGCAAGTGCTAGAGTAAAAAATCCGTTTTCATATATTGGGACGAATCAGAATACTGGTTTACCTGAAGTTAAAACTTCAAAGTACGTTCCTGTTTCTTCGGTTATGAGTCCGTTAGGAACTGTTTTATATGGAAGTAGCTCTAATGTTGACATGGCGAACAGATTGCAACTGGAAATTGTTTATACAAAACCTGATTAAAACTAAAAATTTATGTGTGGAATTGTTGGATATATCGGATTTAGAGATGCCTATCCTTTAATAATAAAAGGGTTAAAGCGTTTGGAATACAGAGGATATGATAGTGCAGGTATTATGCTTTATGATGGTGCCGATATGAAAATATCCAAAACAAAAGGAAAGGTTTCTGATTTAGAAGCAAAAGCTCTTAATCAAAATATAACCAAAGGAACCATCGGAATGGGCCATACGCGATGGGCTACACACGGTGTTCCGAATGATATCAATTCGCATCCTCATGTTTCAAATTCCGGAAATATAGCAATAATCCACAACGGAATTATTGAAAACTACGAGCCTTTAAAAAAAGAATTACTAAAAAGAGGCTATACTTTTACTTCTGATACCGATACCGAAGTTTTAGTAAATCTTATTGAAGAGATCCAGAAAAAAGAGAAATTAAAATTGGGTAAAGCCGTTCAGGTTGCCTTAAACCAAGTGGTTGGTGCTTATGCAATTTGTGTTTTTGACAAGCAAAATCCCGATGAAATAGTTGTCGCCCGTTTGGGAAGTCCATTAGCTATTGGAATTGGAGAAAATGAATTTTTTATTGCTTCTGATGCTACGCCTTTTATCGAATACACTTCAAATGCTATTTATCTTGAAGATGAAGAAATGGCTATTGTTAGTTTGCACAAACCTCTAAAAATAAGAAGAATTAAAGATGATGCTTTGGTCGATCCTTACGTACAGGAATTACAAATGAACTTAGAGCAAATCGAAAAAGGAGGTTACGATCACTTTATGCTCAAAGAAATATATGAGCAACCCAATGTTATTAAGGATACCTACAGAGGTCGACTTCACGCCAACAGTGGAATTATCCAAATGGCAGGAGTTGAAGACAATCTCGAGAAGTTTTTACATGCCGACAGAATAATAATCATTGCCTGCGGAACATCATGGCATGCTGGTTTAGTTGCCGAATACGTTATTGAAGAGTTCGCCAGAATTCCAGTAGAAGTAGAATATGCCTCCGAATTTAGATACCGAAATCCAATTATTTCAAGTAATGATGTCGTAATTGCTATTTCACAATCGGGCGAAACTGCCGATACATTAGCAGCTATAAAATTGGCCAAAGAAAAAGGTGCTTTTGTTTTTGGGGTGTGTAATGTAGTTGGTTCTTCTATATCACGTGAAACTAATGCCGGAGCTTATACCCACGCGGGTCCGGAAATTGGAGTTGCTTCGACAAAAGCATTTACAACACAAATTACGGTTTTAACGATGATTGCCTTGCGATTGGCAAAAGCAAAAGGCACGATGTCAAATTCTGATTTTCACAGGTATTTACAAGAACTAGAAGTAATTCCAGAAAAAGTAACCGAAGCATTAAAAACAAACGACATAGCAAAATCAATTGCTGCCATTTATAAAGATGCTCCTAATTGTCTTTACTTAGGACGCGGTTATAATTTCCCGGTAGCTTTAGAAGGAGCGTTAAAACTCAAAGAAATATCGTACATCCATGCCGAAGGTTATCCTGCCGCCGAAATGAAACACGGACCAATTGCGTTAATCGATGAGAAAATGCCGGTTGTTGTTATTGCTCCCAAACAAGGTCATTACGACAAGGTGGTCAGCAATATTCAAGAAATCAAATCCAGAAGCGGAAAAATTATAGCCATCGTAACCAAAGGCGATACTCAAGTTAAGGAATTAGCCGATCACGTGATTGAAATTCCGGAAACATCCGATGCGTTATCACCACTTTTAACTACAATTCCATTACAATTATTATCCTATCATATTGCTGTAATGCGAGGTTGCAATGTCGATCAACCTCGAAATTTAGCAAAATCAGTTACGGTAGAATAGCTACTTATAAACATTTATACAAAGGCGAGTTAATTACTCGCCTTTGTTATTTATTAAAAAATCAGCAATAAAAATGCTATGTACGCATACTATTTTATTAAAAAACAAACATTTTTAGACGAATTGTAATTATTCAATAAATAACATATTTTCGATATTTATGTTGTTAATTGTTTATATGGAAAAAATACTTTGTGTTTGTTACGAATATTAAAAAAAATTGTATTTTGGCTACTTAAACCAACAAAATTTATAACCAAATGAAGATCTACTTTTTTATTTTGACATTGCTATTTTGCAGCATTTCTTTTGCTCAAAGTTCAATTTCAGGTTCGGTAAAAGACAGTAAAAACGAACCAATTTCAGGAGCCAACATAAAAGTTGTTGGAGATTCCGATGGAACCGTTTCTGATGCAAACGGAGACTTTACTTTAAAAACTTCAAAGAAACCGCCATTTTCTATCGAGATATCGAGTGTCGGTTTCGGAAATCAAAAAGTACAAGTTACATCAAATAATCAAAAAGTGACCGCTGTATTAGCAAGCGAAGACACACAACTGGATGAAATTGTAGTGTCGGCTTCGAGAGCTCCTGAACGTGTTAGGGAATCACCAGTAACTATTGAGAGAATGACCATTAAGGACATCAAAAAAACGGCTTCACCAACTTTTTATGATGGGTTAGAAAACCTAAAAGAAGTACATATGAATACCAGTAGTATGTCATTCAAATCGATAAATACTCGTGGTTTTTCTACGGTTTCTAACAATCGTTTTATGCAGTTAGTCGACGGAATGGATAACTCATCACCGCTTCTAAATTTCGTTCTAGGTAACTTGATCGGAATATCCGAAATCGATGTTCAAAATGTAGAACTTTTACCTGGTGCATCTTCAGCATTATATGGAGCTAATGCCTTTAACGGTATTCTATTTATGAATAGTAAAAGTCCATTTACAAGCCAAGGTGTTTCCGCTTATGTGAAATACGGACGAACCAATCAAATTGCTGCTGGTTCTAACGACTTTTATGATTATGGCGTAAGAGTCGCCAAAGCTTTTACACCTCATTTTGCAGCAAAAGCAAATTTTGCTTTTTCGAACGGA
This sequence comes from Flavobacteriales bacterium, assembly GCA_031387085.1. Taxonomy (GTDB): domain Bacteria; phylum Bacteroidota; class Bacteroidia; order Flavobacteriales; family Flavobacteriaceae; genus Flavobacterium. The sequence goes on from JANNCY010000120.1 coordinate 12,409, forward strand.
ACCGATTGGTATGCTACCAATTATGATGACGCAACTATTCCGGGAAGAGATAGAAGCCATCACAATTATAACGGTATCAATGTCCATGGTGACGAAGCATCAACAAATATCAAAGCAGTAGCGCAAGGATTATTAAATGCCGGAGCAATTACTCCTACGCAATTTACTGCTTTCAATGCCATTTTACCAAATGAAAATGTTTCGAGAACAGGTTACAATGAAGTTGATTTAACCGACTATAAAGCACGAAATGCAAAAATTGACTTTTCATTACATTTCAAACCTTGGGCAAATACTGATAATTTAAAAGATATTGAAATTATTTGGCAAAGTAAATTTGGTTTTGGAAATGCGATCTATAGTGGTGCAAGTAGGTATTATTTGAATAATTTCTTTATGCAACAACATAAATTAGAATTTAAAGGAAGAAACTTTTTCTTGAGAGGTTATTTTGTTACTGAAGATGGAGGAAAATCATATGATATGCGTTTTACAGGACTTAATATAAACAATACTTGGAAATCAAACAATACTTGGTTTGGTCAATATGCAGGAACTTATGTAACTTCAACTTTAGGTGGTGCAACCCCTGAACAAGCTCATGCTGCTGCAAGAGTTGTTGCTGATACTGGAAGATTAATTCCAGGCACACAAGCTTTCAGAGATGCTTTTAACACTGTAACTGCAGACGCAAATGTTTTAACAGGATCTAGATTGGTTGATAATTCTAAAATTTACCATTCTGATGCCAATTATAACTTTAAAGATATCATCAAAGCAGCCGAAATTCAAGTAGGTGGATCGTATCGATTGTATGACTTGAATTCATTTGGTAGAATATATACCGATAAAGACAGTAAAATCAGCTATAATGAATACGGAGTTTACACTCAAATACAGAAAAAATTATTAGAAGAAAGATTAAAACTTACAGGATCGGTTCGTTATGACAAAGCTAAAAATTTTGATGGTAATGTTTCGCCAAGAATATCAGCAGTATATTCTGCCGGAGCAGCAAAAAACCACAACATAAGAGCCTCTTTCCAAACCGGTTTTAGAAACCCAACAACGCAAGATCAATACATCGGATTTAATGTTGGAAGTGCAGTACTTCTTGGATCAGCTCCAGACAACTTATTACGTTTCTCTGAAATAAGAGGTGGTGGTGGTTTTAATGGAACCATATCTGCAACAGGACAAGCTATTCTAACTGCATTAAACGGTGGTGTTCCAACTTCTACAGTGACTTTAAACGGGAACAATGCCTATTTTAATTCTTATACTGCTGCATCTGCTCAAGCTTTTAGAGATTTTGCTTTTAATACAGGTAATATACAAGGTGCTACAGCATTGTTAAGAAAAACAAATGTAGATTATGTGAAACCAGAAACAGTGAAAGCATTTGAGTTGGGTTATAGAGGACAAGGAAAAAAATTCTCTTATGACATTAATGGGTATTATAATATATACAATGACTTCATTGGAAATTTAAATGTTGTAGCACCTTATTACGGAACAGCAACAGATAATATTACTTTGACGGGCCCTGGCGGAACTCCAAATCCTGGAGTTTCAGCTGAACAATCAATTTTGGCATTAGCAAACAGCGACACAAGAGTCTATCAGTTGTATACGAATACCGATGTAGAAATTAAATCATTAGGTTTTGGAGTTGGTGTTGGTTATAAATTACCAGCAAATTTTGACATATCCGCCAATTACAACTACGCACAATTTGATTTTGACCAAGCGCAAGACCCAAGTTTTGAAGCTGGATTTAACACTCCTAAACATAGAGTTAAAGTTTCTTTAGGTAATGAGAAATTATTTAAAAATTTCGGTTTCAATGTAAGCGGAAGATGGAGTACTGAATATTTATGGCAGTCTACTTTTGTAGATGGTATGATTGACGAAATTACAGTAATTGATGCTCAAATAAATTACAGTATCCCATGTTTAAAATCAATAATCAAATTAGGAGCAACTAATTTAGGAGGTAAAGAATACATCCAAGTAATGGGTGCAGGTGGTATCGGACAACAGTATTTTGTTTCTTGGACTATCAATCCATAATCTATCAATATAAATTAAAATTAAAAAATTATGATAAAAAATTTCAAATGGCTATTCTTGGTTTCACTAACCTTTGTAGCTTGTAGTGAAGATGATGAAGTTATAACTTACAATTCATCTGATGGTTTGCCGTTAACAGCTGGTACCGCCGATTTTACAAAATATGTTTCTTTAGGAAATTCACTTACCGCTGGTTATACCGATGGTGCTCTTTTTATGGAAGGACAAAAAATATCGTACCCTAACATTTTGGCCTCTCAATTTGCTCTTGTAGGCGGAGGAGAATTTAAAATTCCATACATGGCCGATAATATCGGTGGATTGCTTTTTGGCGGTTTTCAAATTCAAGGACCAAGATTTTATTATACTGGGTCTACAACATCTCCTGTTGGACAGGTTGCTGGACCACCAACAACAGAAGTAACAAATCTTTTGACTGGTCCTTTTAATAACTTAGGAGTACCTGGTGCTAAGAGTTTTCACTTATTAGCTGCTGGTTACGGAAATCCGGCTGGCGTGCCATTAGGTCAAGCTAGTCCTTATTATTCTCGTTTTGCTTCTTCTTCAACATCTAAAATTATAGATGATGCAACGGCTCAAAACCCAACTTTCTTTTCTTTATGGATTGGTAATAATGATGTATTATCGTATGCAGTTTCTGGTGGCGCTGGTGTTAACCAATTAGGAAATTTTAATCCGGCTACATATGGCGGAAATGATATTACAGACCCAACAGTATTTGCATCAACGTATAACACTTTGGTAAACAGTTTAACAGCTGGTGGGGCAAAAGGAGTTGTTGCTAATCTTCCATATGTTACCTCTTTACCTTTGTTCACAACAATAAAAACAAATCAATTACCAGGTTTACCTCCAGCAAATGTGACGCAACTAAATCAATTGTTTGGCGGAATCAATCTGGCGCTAGCCGGGGCTGGTTTGCCTCCTCGATTTGCAACCTTAGTTGCCGATGACGGAAACCCTGCTACAACAGAAAGCAATCCGCTATTAATACTAGATGAAAGTTTGATAAACATTTCATCTCAAATAACTGCGGCTTTATCTGGGACTCTTGGAGTCCCGACTGCAACTTATTTAGGTGGCTTATACGGTAGAGCAAGACATGCTAAAAACACTCCTTCTACCAGTAGAGATTATATTTTATTAAGTGCTGCTGGTGTAATAGGAACTATTCAAGCAGGAGCTCCTGCTCCATTTAATGTTATAGGCGTTTCAAACCCAATGCAAGATGGGACTACATTAACTGCAAACGAAGCCTCTCAAATTAAAACGGCAACTGATGCATTCAATGCGTCAATTCAATCTATTGCTTCCTCCAAAGGACTTGCTTTTGTCGATGCTAATGCAACTTTTAATCAAGTAGCTAACGGTGGTATCATTGCCAATAACTTTACAATAACTTCAACTTTTGTAACGGGAGGTGCTATTTCTATGGATGGGGTGCACCCTAGTCCACGAGGTTATGCATTAACTGCTAATAAATTTATTCAGGCAATCAATGCTACTTATGGTTCCAATTTAAAAGGTGTAAGTGTGGGTGATTATAGAATTCTATACCCTCAAAACTCAGCTAACTTTTAAATATTTAACGCATCTGTTTATAAAAAACCACCAACTCCAATTGGTGGTTTTTCTATTTTATACATTTGATTTCTCGGTCTTATTAAAATGTATTTTGTAGAAAAATAAAAATACGTAAAAAAATAGCATTTTTCTATTGATTTTCAAATTAGAAAAATTATCTTTGCACACGAAAAAATCGCCTAGATTTTAATCACAAAACGCTATTTAATAAATACATAAGCAATGTCAAAAGTAATAGGTAAAGTTGCACAAATCATCGGACCAGTAGTAGACGTAGTATTTGATACTAAAAACGCTGAACTTCCAAAAATTTATGATTCATTAGAAATCACA
>JANNCY010000191.1:0-9602 GCA_031387085.1 Flavobacteriales bacterium
GTCCAAAATGCGTCTTTTGGTTGATGAAATCGTCGTGTTAAAATCGAATAAATCGAAAGCGGTTACTAAAGTGCAAACCGCTAAACCCATTATTATTGATGCTAAAAAACCAGTTAATGATAACGCGGCTTTTTCAATTAAATCACCAGTGAAACCTAAAGCATCACCTAAAAAAGAAACTAAAACGCTTAAAACTGCCATCGTAGAAAAAGCTGAAATTTCCACTCCAAAAGCAGAAATTGCTGAAAAGAAAATCGAAAAAGTCTATGCTAATTTGAATGTATTGAATTTAAAATCGGGTGGTTATATTTCAAAATCTTCTACTAATTATGAAGAAACCAATTCGGCTAGTAAAACCGATTTGCTAAAAATTAGTTTTGTTGTCGAAGCCAATCCAGATGCAAAATCAGAAGAACGAAAATATTATATTCAAGTCGTTAATGGTGCTAATAAAGTGATTGGTCGCCGTATAACAGAGTTTTTTGACGATAGATCGATTACGTATAGTTTGTCAAAAACCATCCAATACGAAAACAAAGCCACTCAAATCACTCAAGAACTAATTGCTGATGATTTTGAAAAAGGAACGTATACTGTGAATGTTTATGAAAGAAGTAGGTTGGTTGCAAAAACTACTTTTACTTTAAAATAATTCGATTGCCTTACCTTCTAAAAGAACGGTTTCAATTAAATTGCTCCCAAAAGCATACGGCAATTGATAATAGGAAGTTATCGGTTTTGTGATAATGACATTGGCTTTTTTTCCAACTGTTATACTTCCATAAGAATCAGAAATTCCCATTGCGTAAGCACCATTCAGAGTGGCAGCATTAATAGCTTCTTCGGGAGTCATTTTCATTTTAATGCACGCCGTTGCCACTACGAAATTCATATTTCCGGATGGTGTAGAACCCGGATTAAAATCGGTTGCCAATGCTAAAGGCAAACCAGCATCCAACATTTTGCGGGCAGGAGTGTACGGAATACTTAAAAAATACGAGCAACTTGGTAAAGCAACAGGCATTGTTTCCGAATTTTTTAAAACAGCAATATCGTCATCGGTAACTACTTCTAAATGATCTACAGAAAGCGCTTTGTATTGCACTCCGGCTGCTATTCCACCAATAGCGTTGAATTGGTTGACATGAATTTTCGGAAGCAAACCATATAGTTTTCCAGCTTCTAAAATTCGTTCGGTTTCTACTACCGAAAAATAACCTGTTTCACAAAAGACATCAATGTATTCTGCCACATTTTCAGCTGCAATTTTTGGTAACATTTTATTAATTAACAAATCAATATAAGCAGCATGGTTTTCTTTAAATTCTAACGGAAAGGCGTGTGCTCCTAAAAAAGTGGCTTTGATTTTTATCGGATAATTTTCAGAAAGTTTTTTGATAACTCGAAGCATTTTCAATTCGCCATCGACCGTCAAACCATAACCCGATTTTATTTCTACAGCGCCAGTTCCCAATTGCATGACTTCTTCCAAACGGACTTTTGATTGGTTGTAGATTTCTTCTTCCGAAGTGGCATTTAATTTTTGTGCCGAGTTTAAAATTCCGCCACCGCGATTGGCAATTTCTTCATACGACAATCCGTTAATTCGATCTACAAATTCTTGCTCGCGATTGCCCGCATAAACGATGTGTGTATGACTGTCGCACCAAGTTGGAAGGACTACTTTTCCGGTTGCGTCGATGGTGGTATTGGGATTGATTTTTGGACAATTTTCCATCAGACCAAAATCGGAAATCAAATCATTTTCAATCAGTAAATACGCATTTTTCAGTGATGGTAAAATCGCCATTTCAGCTCCAGAAACTTTTTTAACCGTAGCATCTCTAACTTGAAGTAGTTCTTTTATGTTGGTAATTAATGTGGTCATGTACTAATTTTTCGTAAAAATACTTTTTAAAAAATAATTATCTTTAAATTTAGACAAAATTTGAATTTGTGCGAAAAATAAAATATAAAAAAGGTCGTAAAGTAGTTCCAAGCATATTAGAATATACTGGAATTCACAAAAGTGTCACCACCGAAATGCAACTCTTTGTTTACGATAAAGATAGTTTGGATGAATACAAGCATTTTCAGACTAAGGATTTAAATCAGTGTGTTGATTATTATAAGGTGAATTGGTTAAATATTCACGGATTGAATGATATTGCGGTAATGCAAGCTATTGGCGCCAATTTCAATGTCGATAATTTTATGCTTGGCGATATTTTGAATACGACCAAAAGAACAAAACTTGACGAATACCATGACATTTTATTTTTCAGCATCAAGTCGCTTTTACCTGTTGAAGACTCGAATACCATCAGTGTGGAGCAAGTCAGTTTCTTGCTTAAAAAAGGAGTTTTGATTTCGTTTCAAGAAAAAAGGAGCGATTATTTTGCCCACATTCGTGATCGAATTCGAACGCATTCAGGAATAGTAAGAGAGAAAAAAGCCGATTATTTACTGTATTTATTACTTGATGCCATAATGGAAAACTTTTACATCACAATCGAAAGTGAAGAAGATAAAGTAGAAGAATTGATTAATATCTCTAAAACCAACGCCAATCCAATTGTTCTGGAACAAGTCGAAAAACACCGCGATAATTACAATTTTTTAAAGCGTTCTATTGTTCCGTTGCGCGATTCGTTGTATGCAATTAAAAGCATTAAAGAAGATGAAATTTTTGATGAAATTGAAGATAAAAATTTTACCTTTTTTGATCGTTTGCATCAAAAATCATTAGAACTTTTAGAACAAATTGAATACGATTTAACAACATTAGATAGTGTTTCCAATTTTTATTTTTCGACACAAAACCACAAGATGAACGAAGTGATGAAAACCTTAACAGTGGTTTCAGTTTTCTTTATGCCACTGACTTTTATTGTAGGCGTATACGGAATGAACTTCGACAATATGCCTGAATTGAAATGGGAATACGGTTATTTTCTTATTTTAGGTTTGATGTTTATATTGTTTGTTGGAATGGCAGTTTATTTTAAAAAGAAGAAATGGTATTAAATGAATTATGAATTATGAATTTATGAATTATGAATTATGAATTATGAATTTTTCAACTATCAATTGAATCTGTTTTCATAATTGATTTCAAGAATAAAAATCCAATAATTCCCGCCACAAGTGATGAAATCAAAATCATAATTTTGGCATTATCAATATGTTCAACATCAGAAAAGGCGAGGAGTGTAATAAAAATGGACATAGTGAATCCTATTCCGCCAAGGCAACCCACTCCAAATAACGATTTCCAATTCATATCTTCTGGTAATTGACAGAATTTCAATTTACTTCCGATGTAACTAAACAGAAAAATCCCAATTGGCTTTCCGAGAATTAATCCTAATGCAATTCCCAAAGTATAGGTTTCTGTCAGCGCATTTTGCCATCCTGATTTTATGATGATGGCGGTATTCGCCAAAGCAAATAGAGGCAAAATAATAAACGCTACAAGTTTGTGTAACCAATGTTGTAAAATATAAGAAGTCGATTTTTCATCACCATTCCCAAACGGAATGGCAAATGCCAATAGTACACCAGTAATCGTAGCATGAACTCCAGAATTGAGCATAAAATACCACATAAAAATTCCACCAAATAAATACGGAATTACGTTTCTTACTTTCAATCGATTCAAGATTAATAACAGTCCGAATATAGAAAGCGAGATGATTAAATTAGTCCAAATTAGTGATTTGGTATAAAAAATGGCAATGATTAAAATGGCGCCTAAATCGTCAATTACGGCTAAAGCTGTTAAAAATATTTTTAACGAGGTTGGTACTTTGTTTCCCAAAAGCGATAAAACACTAATAGCAAAAGCAATGTCAGTTGCCATCGGAATTCCAAATCCCGATTGTGTTGCTGTTCCATAATTCAGATATAAAAACAAACCTGCTGGCAAAACCATTCCGCCAATAGCAGCGATGAATGGGAGCATAGCGTTTTTTATCGTGGAAAGTTCACCGTGGTAGATTTCGCGTTCCAATTCCAATCCGATGAGTAAAAAGAAAATCGTCATTAAGCCATCGTTAATCCAATGTTCTAAAGAATGTTGTCCTAATTGGATGTGCCAAAATGAAATATAATTTTCACCAACAAAATTGGCCAGAAGTAATGACAATATTGTACAGAAAATAAGTGTAAATCCACCAGATTTTTCACTTTCAAAAAAGTCTTTGTATAGTTTGGAGATTGTCATTTTAGAAATTCATGAAGTATAAAGATACCAATTAGTTAGCGATTGTACTCGGATAACCAATGGAATTGTTTTTCTGCCAGTTGGAATTTTCTATTGCTTTTCACCACATCAATGTGCAGTGAATCTCCTTTGATTTTGGTTTCAAAATGAATCATTTTGCTGTCCTTGATTTTATATTTCAACGTGAATAAAAATAGACTATCCCCTTTCTTTGAACGTTTGTAACAATGGATTTTTTTTTGAAGAGTATCCGATTTATAATACGCATAACCGCGTCGGTACAGTTTAATGAATAAAGTGTCGCATGAACTAACACCCAATATACTTGCATCATCGAAAATTATATCTTTCCATAGTAACGAATCGGTACTTTGTATTGGAATTGTGTCTTTGTTTACCACAAATGTTTTTACATCGTAAACTCCTCTTGGAATTGGCATTTTTTCATAACGCTTAGCCATTTTCTGATGTCGCCCGAAACTGTCATAGAATGTCATTCCTACGAATAAAGCAATGAAAAGCAATTTGATTGTAATCCTTGAAACCTTTGACATTTTTTTTGAAAAATCGGGAATGTACATTTTTTTTATGCCACTGGTCTGTTTGTCTAAAATGAAAAAATTCAATAAGCTTTTAAAGTCGGGAATCAATAAAATACAACAGTAAACAACAATATGAATGGAAAATATTTTCACCGGAATATCATAGCACAAATTGAGCATCAACACATTGGCAAATACTGCTAGTCCTACTAAAGCGCCCAGACGAACCGTTTTTCTATTGAGTAATAACAGCCCCACTAAAACTTCCATCATTCCCGAAAAAATCTGATACGGTTCGGAATAGCCAATAAACATCCAGGACAATCGCATCGGAAGAAAATCGCCCAAAGGTGTGGCTAATTCATTCAAACTCGGAAAAGCCATTTGAAGAGCAAATACCTTAATAATCCCATATTGAAATGCTATCATTGCAATATAATAGCGCAAAACAGTTCTAAGATAGTAGTACGTTTTTACATAATTGGTTTTTTTAAAATCTACGACTGTCCAAATTAGGGTTCCGAAAACAGCCAATGTTATATTCATCACCAACTGCACCCAACTGTATGAGGTATCGCCACTTCCATTGGGTAATACTAATGTATCGCGAAGGTGAAAAACATAGGTATTAAAAGTATTTACCATTCCGTCGAGGGCGATATAGTAATAGTCCATTACATAATTATAACCTGGAAATCCGTTCAACCATGATATGGGTTCGACATTTAAAATAAAATAAATAAAGAGGAATCGAAAAAGTATTTTGTGCCATTGCGGCCATGAATGTGGGATGGGTTGGTTGGATGTCATTGTTGTTAGTGATTTGATAATCAAAGATATTTAAAAATTTAAATATCACACCATGTCTTCTGGTTTTACCCAATTATCAAAATCTTCTCCCGAGACATAGCCTAAACGAAGGGCTTCTTCTTTTAAAGTTGTTCCGTTTTTGTGTGCGGTTTGTACAATTTCGGCGGCTTTGTAATATCCGATTTTGGTATTGAGAGCAGTGACTAACATCAACGAGTTGTTTACCAATTCTTTTATTCGTGGATGATTGGGTTCAATTCCGATAACGCAATGATCGTTAAAAGAAGTACAAGCGTCACCAAGCAAACGCGCCGATTGTAAGAAATTGGCGGCTAACAAAGGTTTGAAAACGTTCAATTCATAATGACCCTGAGTAGCGCCAATAGTTATCGTAACATCATTTCCCATGACTTGTGCACAAACCATCGTTAATGCTTCGCATTGTGTTGGATTTACTTTTCCAGGCATGATGGAAGAACCTGGTTCGTTTTCGGGAATGAAGATTTCTCCAATTCCTGAGCGCGGTCCCGAAGCCATCATTCGGATGTCGTTGGCGATTTTGTTCAAGGAAACGGCTAATTGTTTTAAAGCACCGTGAGTTTCAACAATGGCATCATGAGCGGCTAGTGCTTCGTATTTGTTTTCGGCTGTAATAAAAGGAAGATTGGTGAATTGGGCAATATAGTGGGCTACTTTAACATCATATCCTTTTGGAGCATTGAGTCCGGTGCCTACAGCGGTTCCGCCGAGTGCGATTTCGGATAAATGGAATAAAGTATTTTTTAATGCTTTTAGTCCGTGGTTGAGTTGCGACACGTATCCTGAAAATTCTTGTCCGAGTGTAATAGGAGTAGCGTCCATGAGGTGTGTTCGGCCGATTTTCACTACATTCATAAATTCGGTTGATTTGGATTGTAAAGTATCGCAAAGTTTTTCGATGGCAGGAATCGTAGTTTCTACTACCATTTTGTAAGCCGCAATATGCATCGCTGTTGGAAATGTATCGTTCGACGATTGTGATTTATTGACTTCGTCATTGGCTTTTATTATTGCTTGGTCATCTCCGATTTTTAATCCAGCTAAGACTTGTGCTCGGTTGGCGATGACTTCGTTGACGTTCATATTGCTTTGCGTTCCTGAGCCGGTTTGCCATATGACTAATGGAAATTGATCGTTTAGTTTTCCGGATAGGATTTCGTCACAAACTTTCGCAATGGCTTCGCGTTTTTCGGTGGAAAGGATTCCCAATTCGCAATTGGTGTACGCCGCTGCTTTTTTGAGATACGCAAATCCATGTATGATTTCGATGGGCATAGAAGCAGTTGGTCCGATTTTGAAATTATTGATGGAGCGTTGTGTTTGTGCTCCCCATAATTTATCGGAAGGCACTTGTACTTCCCCCATGGTATCTTTTTCAGTTCTGTAATTCATTGTGTTGTAGTGTAATTGTTTCTATTTTATAGTAAATCCTAGCCCTGATAGTAGTGAAAATCCTTGGTATTGTGAGATTGCTTCGCAAGCTCGCAATGACAAGATTGCAACGGATAGCAGGAGATTGCTTCAAAAAATGTAAATAAAATTGTTATTAACTTCAATAAAATTTTCGACAAATTATTGGTCAGTATAAATATATGAATTACTTTTGACATGAATTTACAAATTATTCCGGAAACCATGTTTGAATTTCAACAGTATTTAGGTTTTTTAGCTTTCTTAACCATTTTAACCATGGGTTTTTGGTTGATGATTTTCTTGATTCACTTCGTATTCTATTGGATATTTGGTGCTACGAGAGAGTTATTAAGAGAGCGTAAAGCCGCAAAGAAATTAGAACAAGCGTAATCGTTTTGTTTTAAATAAAAAGTCCCGATATAATTCGGGACTTTTTTTTTTGGTACAAATATTTCAAAATTCAATATTTTAAACATTATCAGTTATTTTTATTAACCTGGGAAATCTCCGCCATCTTCTTGTTGTTGACGTTTTGGTTTTTCCTGTTCGTTTTTCTTTTTGTTGAAACGGTAGGTGAATGACAGTGTGAATTGTCTTTTTCTCCATTGCATTTCAGCATCTGAGTAAAGTCCTACTGTTTCAGTAGTCATTCTTCGTTTTCGCGAATTAAAAACATCGCTAACATTCAATCCGATGGTTGCTTTGTCTTTTAAGACGTCTTTACTAAATCCGAGATTCATAGCGAAAATACCTTTCGTCTTAGTTTGGGCGTTAGATTGTGGGCCATTGTAGGTCGCGTTAGTTTGCCAATCGATTTTATAAGGTAAAGTTATTTTTGAAGTCAAACGCGATGACCAGGTATTATTTACTCGTGATAAATCCTGATATCCAATAAGTGGTGTACCATTATTGGTATAGTTATAATAAAAATCGCCTTTGATTTCGTTTCTAAAGAAGTTGAAATTACTGTTTAATTTCCACCATTTGTATGGAGAATAGTTAAGTGTGAATTCAAATCCAGTTCGGTATTCGCTCCCTACATTCACAAATGAAGTCACCGTAACCGGAATGTCGGTACCGTTTGTATTTTCTATATAACGTACAAATTGTGAATCGTTTTTGGTAACATTATAATACAAAGAGGTACTTAAAGTTAATTTGTCCCAACGCTTTAAAAATCCTAAATCGATGGCATCCGTTAGTGATGCATCTAAATCGGGGTTACCTCTAAAGATATTGATATTACTAGAATAGTTAGTAAACGGATTTAGTTCTCTTCCTCGTGGGCGGTTGATACGTTTGCTGTAGTTTAAAGAAAGATTCGTTTTTTCATTCAACTCATAGGTAAAAAAGGCACTCGGGAAAAAGTTGTCGTATTTTTTGTTTTTATAGATGGCTGATGTAATTTGATTGACATCAATATCAGAATCCTCATAACGCAAACCGTATAACATGGATAATTTGTTTACCTTAAATCCGATTTGTGTGTAAAAGGCATTAATTTTTTCATGGTAATTCCATTTATTAGTATAGTTGGCATTGGGAATTCCGTCATTTATAACAGCATAGTCAATATTTAAATTAAGGAAATTACCTCTGTAACCTGCTTCAAATTGTGTGCTCTTACCAATTGGAAGTACATAATCTGCCTGAAATAAATTTCGGTTTTGCTCTTGATTATTTTTGGTAACATCGTAATGCGTTATGGCGCTATTTGAAGCATTATCTGCTATTACAGCATTCGTATCATCAAAGTTCAGTGAAAAACTGCTGTTAATCGTTAGTTTATGACCTTCTTTTTTGAAATTGAAATACAAATCAGAAGCATATTCTACGTTTTCATTTTTCGACTTTTCCTGACTGTTACGATTTCTAAAATAGGTAAAATTTTGGAATCCATCAAAATTATTGGAATCGACATCGTCTTCATTGTCTCCTGCATTTCTTCTATAGTTTATCGTGTTGGTCCACGTAATCTTTTTATTTAGAAACCATTCGGCTCCAAAAGTTCCGTTATATCCTTTACTAAGACGGTTGTTTTCTCTACTTTCATCAAGATAACGCGTAGTTAAACCATTGGTTGAATATATTGAATTCACTTTCGAACTTCCTGGATTTTGTCGGTTGTTGTAACCCTGGGTAGTAAACAAATTGAACTCATCGGATTTGAAATTCAATGATGCGCTTATTCCGTGATTTGCTGGATAACCTGTTGTTCCGATAAAAGTTCCATTTAAACCATTCGTTTTTCCTTTTTTAAGGATGATGTTTAATAATCCGCCGCCGCCTTCAGCATCGTAACGTGCTGATGGATTAGTGATCACTTCTACTTTATCGATAGCATCAGCTGGTATTTGACGCAATGCATCGTTAATGTTACTTGCAGTAGAAGGTTTTCCATCGATTAAAATTTTCACACTTTCGTTTCCACGTAAGCTAACATTTCCTTCTACATCGACAGAAACAGAAGGAATATTATCCAAGACATCACTTACCGTTCCACCTTTCACCATTAAATCCTTACCAACGTTGTATACTTTTTTGTCGAGTTTGATTTCGACAGTGGTTTTTTC
>JANNCY010000221.1:0-3820 GCA_031387085.1 Flavobacteriales bacterium
TTTGATGGAATACATTCCGCATCTTTTGATTGAAGGAATGATTACCTCAAGTTACGCATTGGGAGCGAACTTATCCTACATCTACATCCGTGGAGAATACATGTGGGTGTACAAAATTTTAGAAAATGCCATCGCCGAAGCAAAAGCTGCCGGTTGGTTGGGGAAAAATATATTGGGTTCGGGTTACGATTTGGAATTATACGTTCAAATTGGTGGCGGAGCTTACATCTGCGGAGAAGAAACGGCTTTAATCGAAAGTTTGGAAGGCAAACGTGGAAATCCGAGAATTAAACCACCATTCCCAGCAGTTTCCGGACTTTGGGCAAATCCAACGGTGGTGAATAATGTCGAAACAATTGCCGCTGTGCCTTGGATTGTCAACAATTCGGGTGCTGATTATGCAGCCATCGGAATCGGACGTTCGACCGGAACTAAATTAATTTCGGCTTCCGGAAATATTAAAAATCAAGGAGTTTTCGAAATCGATTTGGGATTATCCGTATACGAATTCATGAATTCAGATGAGTATTGTGGTGGAATGCAAACCGACCGTCCTTTAAAAGCATTAGTGCCAGGAGGAAGTTCGGTGCCAATTTTACCCGCACATTTAATTTACAAAACGGCTGCGGGTGAAGATCGATTGATGTCTTACGAGAGTTTGTCTGACGGCGGATTTGCAACCGGATCGATGTTAGGTTCCGGTGGATTTATCGTATACGATGACCGAGCTTGTATCGTTCGTAACACTTGGAATTTCTCACGATTCTACCACCACGAAAGTTGCGGTCAATGTACGCCTTGCCGTGAAGGAACGGGTTGGTTGGAAAAAGTATTGCACAGAATCGAAAACGGTCACGGTCGCGAAGAAGACATCGAATTGTTGTGGAGTATCCAAGCCAAAATTGAAGGAAATACAATTTGTCCTTTAGGGGATGCTGCTGCATGGCCTGTGGCTGCGGCAATACGTCACTTTAAAGACGAGTTCGAATACCATATCCGTTTCCCGGAAAAAATAAAAAATAGAGATCACTTTGTGGCTGAACCTTTTTCTAAAGTCGTAATGTCGAATGTCTAAAAGTCGTAACGTAATTGTAAATGGGGAAATTTAATTCATTTGAAGAAATCAAATCTTGGCAAAAATCAAGGTTGTTTAACAAACGAATTTATGAAATAACGAATGCTAACTCTGAATTTAAAAAAGATTTTGATTTAGTTAGACAAATAAGAAGAGCATCAATTTCAATTTCTTCTAATATTGCAGAAGGATTTGAAAGAAATACAGATAAAGAATTTATACAATTTTTGTATATCGCTAAAGCATCCGCAGGAGAAGTTCGATCGCAATTGTATTTAGCATTAGATTTGAATTATATTGAAAAAATGGAATTTGAAGAACTATTTAACGATGTTTCTGATATTTCAAAATTAATAAGTGGATTTATAAAATATTTAAATGACAGTCAAAAGTCATAAAGTCGTAAAGTCAAAAGTCATAAAGTTGTAAAGTCGAACCATCGACATATTGACATTAAGACACTAGACATTAAGACATTAAGACATTAAGACGTTAAGACTTAATATAAATGAAAGTAACCATAGACGGTCAAGAAATAGAAGTAGCTGCGGGAACAACCATCCTGCAAGCGGCTCGTATGATTGGTGGAGAATCCGTTCCGCCAGCCATGTGTTATTATTCGAAACTAAAAGGAACCGGTGGAAAATGCCGTTGTTGTTTAGTTGACGTTACCAAAGGAAGCGAAGCCGACCCAAGACCAATGCCTAAATTAATGGCCTCTTGCGTAACGGGTTGTCAAGACGGAATGGAAGTCGCAAGTAAATCTTCCGATCGAGTGAAAGAAGCTAGAAATGCGGTAACCGAATTCCTTTTGATTAATCACCCATTGGATTGCCCAGTTTGTGACCAGGCAGGTGAGTGTGATTTGCAGAATTTAAGCTTTGAACACGGAAAACTGCAACAACGTTTTATTGAAGAAAAAAGAGTATTTGAACCAGAAGATATTGGCGATAAAATTCAACTGCACATGAACCGTTGCATTGTATGTCAACGTTGTGTGGAAGTAGCAGACCAATTAACAGATGGTCGTGTTCACGGTGTTTTGAATCGTGGTGATCATTCCCAAATTTCAACATGCGTTTCTGCGGCGATTGACAATGAATTTTCTGGAAACATGATTGACGTTTGTCCGGTTGGTGCTTTGACTGATAAGACTTTCAGATTCAAATCGAGAGTGTGGTTCAACAAACCATTCAACGCACACAGAGAATGTACGACTCCGGGATGTTGCGGAAAAACAACCCTTTGGATGTTCGGAAACGAAATTCAAAGAGTAACCGCTCGTAAAGACGAATACCACGAAGTAGAAGATTTTATCTGTAATACCTGTCGTTTTGACAAAAAAGAAGTAAGCGATTGGACGATTGAAGGACCGCGTAAATTCGAAAAAGATTCGGTTATCAATCAGAACAATTATACTCAAAAATTAGATAAAGTCATCATCGAAACCGAAAAAGGAATCTTAGACGGACGTGATCAAGACCGTAAGAAAATCAGTATGGCTGAGATTGATTACAATGAAAAAGTAGATGGTACACCTCTAAATTCAACCAATAATGGATAGTGCGTTTATCATAGAAAAGAGTGTTATTATTGTAACGGTTTTTGCCATTACGATGATTATGGCGATGTATTCGACATGGGCAGAACGTAAAGTGGCTGCCTATTTACAAGATAGAGTTGGACCGAATCGTGCTGGTTGGGGAGGTTTATTACAACCACTTGCCGACGGTATGAAGTTATTTGCTAAAGAAGAATTTTCCCCGAATACACCCAACAAATTTTTATTTGTCGTAGGTCCGGCGATTGCCATGAGCACCGCCTTAATGACCAGTGCGGTAATTCCGTGGGGCGATAAACTGCACCTTTTCGGTAGAGACATT
Organism: Flavobacteriales bacterium; assembly: GCA_031387085.1. Taxonomy (GTDB): domain Bacteria; phylum Bacteroidota; class Bacteroidia; order Flavobacteriales; family Flavobacteriaceae; genus Flavobacterium. The sequence goes on from JANNCY010000221.1 coordinate 2,959, forward strand.
TACCTTCAGGCGACCGATATTGATGTATCATTATTGTACATTTTGGGAGTCGTTTCATTGGGAGTGTATGGTATTATGATTGGCGGTTGGGCATCGAATAACAAGTTCTCGTTAATGGGAGCGGTTCGTGCGGCATCTCAAATGGTATCGTATGAAGTGGCAATGGGATTGTCCTTAATTGCGTTATTAATGATGACAGGTACCTTGAGTTTAAAAGAAATTTCCATTCAACAAGCAGGTTGGCATTGGAATGTGTTGTACCAACCAGTTTCGTTTTTAATCTTTTTGATTTGTGCTTTTGCAGAAACCAATAGAACTCCTTTCGACTTGGCAGAATGCGAAAGTGAATTGATTGGTGGGTATCACACCGAATACTCCTCCATGAAAATGGGATTCTATTTATTCGCCGAATATGCGAACATGTTTATATCCTCAACGGTTTTAGCGGTTTTGTTCTTTGGAGGTTACAACTATCCGGGAATGAGTTGGGCGGTAGAGCATTTGGGAGTGAACCTTGCGAATGTGTTAGGAATTATGGTCTTGTTCATTAAAATATGTGGATTCATTTTCTTCTTCATGTGGATACGTTGGACGATACCGAGATTTCGATACGATCAATTGATGAACTTAGGTTGGAAGATATTAATTCCGCTTTCCATCATCAATATTATAATAACAGGAATATGCTTGTTAGCTTTTAATTAAAAAACTTGAGGAGCCGATTTGGCACCTTAAAATATAAGCCAATCACAATTTGTAACCACCTCAAAAGAGAAAACAATAATGGAATGAGTAAAATTGTAATTCCAAATGAAATAATTACTAATAAAATTTACTTTATTAGAAATGAAAAGGTAATGTT
>JANNCY010000085.1:0-38238 GCA_031387085.1 Flavobacteriales bacterium
TTTGCTGGTGTAAAAACTATCGATAGCTTGCGCTGCATCTTCTATAACTAGCAAATTATATTTGTAAGCTAGTGTCATTATTTTATCCATATCGCAGGCAACTCCGGCATAATGCACCGGAACAATTGCTTTTGTTTTGGAAGTAATTAACGATTCAATTTTATCAGCATCAATGTTTGGATTGTTCGAATAGGAATCGGCAAATACAATTTTCGCGCCTTGGCGGATGAACGCGATGGCTGTAGAAACAAACGTAAAACTCGGAACAATAACCTCATCGCCTTCTTTTAAATTGGCTAAAATGGCAGCCATTTCAAGTGCATCGGTGCAAGAAGTCGTTAATAAAGCTTTTTTGAAACCGTACTTTTTTTCAAAAAATTTCTGACATTTCTGAGTGTATATTCCATTACCAGAAATCTTTCCCGATTTAACAGCGTCTTGTATGTATTGGGTTTCTTTACCCGTTAAGTAAGGTTTATTGAATGGAATCATTTTGTAGATGTGGTTAAACTTAACTTTTATTAATTAAACTTTATTCGAAATTTTTTTAAAGGGAAAATACTTTCTTTTGTTTCTTCATAAAAAGCTTCTTCAATTAAAATTAATCCAATTTTACATACTACAACTGGTTTTCCATCATGAATAAAAATAATTTTTCCTATATGCCTATTTTCAATTTTTACATCCTTATAAATTGAAACCGATGTAACAATTATTACTTTATCATCCATTTTAGTTTTTGCTCCATTATAAGGAAAACCTACTGCATCTACAAATCTAGAAATGGAAGTCGAGGATTCATCCCAATCTATAAAATAATCTTGATTATCTCTCCAAAGACTATAGGTAGCATCTTCTTCTATTTGTGGAAATGAAATTATTGTTTGATTATTTTTAATTTTATTTACTATTTCTATTACTAAATTACTATATAATATTGCTACTTTTTGAATGGCATCTTGAATTTTGATTGGATAATTTATTGCGGTTTTTTCTTGACAAATAATGTTCCCTTTATCATATTCGTCTGAAGCAAATAATGCTGTCACACCAATTTCTTTTTCTCCATTTACTAAAGAATTAACTAATGGCGCAAAACCTCTATATTTTGGTAAATAAGAATCGTGAATAACTATTAATTTTGAATTCATTTCTTTTATCATCCATCGCCATGAAATTGCAATTGAGTATTCAGATTTTATCTCATCCACTTCATTTTGAAATTTACAATTAATTTTGCTTTTAATTGCAAGTTCTTTTATCTCATTAGAGAAATCATTAGCTACTGAAATGTCTTTATTTATTATTACTAAATCGATATTTTCGGATAAATTATATTCTATAATAGTTTTTAAAACATTATAACCCTTTTCAGTCATTAAAAAAAGTGTGATTTTCATATTTAAATCAGTTTTTCGTCTATAATAAAAACGGGTCTATTTTTAACTTGATTGAATGTTTTTCCTAAATATATTCCTACTAAACCAATAATTGAAATAATCATACCCGATAAAAACCAAATAGAAATAATTAAGGAACTAAAGCCAGGTTCTGATATTTCGCCTCTCAGTGCTTTTATTAAGAAGTAAATTCCAACAGTAAAAGAAAAACCTGATATAAAAATACCTAAAAAAGTAAATATTTTTAAAGGTTTTTCAGAAAATGAAATTATTACATTGAATGCTAAAGCAAGTAATTTTGAAAAACTATAGGAAGATTGACCTATATCTCTTTGATTATGTTCTATTGAAATTGTAGTTGAATTATAACCAACCCAATTAATAAACAGTGGAAAATATTTGATATAATCATTAATATTTTTAGTCGATTCAATTACTTTTCTATTATAGATTCCAAAATTTGCGATTTCATTATTAATCTTTAAACCAGCAAAATAATTAAATACTTTATAAAACAATTTAGAAGATAATTTTTTCAAAAATCCATCTTGTCTATTTTCTCTTTTCGCCAAAACTATATCAAAACCTTCTTTTGTTTTGTTGTAAAGCTTACTGATTTCTTTTGGTTGATCTTGTAAATCGCAATCCATTACCACAATCCATTCACCCGAAGCTATTGATAATCCTGCCATAATTGCGGGATGTTGTCCAAAATTTTTACTTAATCGGATACTTTTTACTTCAGAAAATTTTGCAGAAAGTAGTTTCATTACGTCCCAAGAATCATCTGGACTACGGTCATCAACCAAGATTATTTCGTAAGTGAGATTCATTTGAAGCATCACTTTTTGAATTTCTTCGACTAATTTGTCTAGAATTTTATCCGCCTTATACACTGGGCTAACTATCGAAATATGTGGTTTGTTACTCATAATCACTATTTTATTAGTACTAAAATCTTGATGATTGAAAGTCACACCATCCTTTTTTAGTACTTAATTGTACTGTTTGTCGTAATACTTCTGGTAATTTCCAGAAGTAACACTTTTTAGCCAATCTTCATTCGAAAGGTACCAATCTATTGTTTTTTCGAGACCTTGTTCAAAAGTTACCGATGGTTTCCAACCCAATTCTTTGTTTATTTTAGAAGCGTCGATGGCATAACGTAAATCATGGCCTGGACGGTCTTTTACATAGGAAATTAATTGTTCGGATGTTCCTGCTGGATTTCCTAATTTCTTATCCATTTGTTGGCAAAGCAACTTTACTAAATTGATATTTTGCCATTCGTTAAATCCACCAATATTATACGTTTCATGGTTTTTCCCTTCATGGAAAACCAAATCGATGGCAACGGCATGGTCTTCTACAAAAAGCCAATCGCGCGTGTATTTTCCGTCGCCATAAACTGGCAAAGGTTTTTTATTGATGATGTTATTGATAAAAAGCGGAATCAATTTTTCCGGAAAATGATTCGGCCCGTAATTATTAGAACAGTTGGTAATTACATAAGGCAATCCGTAGGTTTCGCCATACGCACGTACAAAATGATCGGAACTCGCTTTGGATGCCGAATACGGTGAATTCGGATCATACGCTGTAGTTTCGGTGAAAAGTCCGGTTTCGCCCAAAGAACCATAAACCTCATCGGTAGAAATGTGATAGAATCGTTTGCCTTCAAAATTATTTTTCCATAATTCTTTAGCTGCGTTTAACAAATTCATAGTTCCAATTACGTTGGTTTTTACAAATGCCACCGGATCGGTAATGGAACGGTCTACATGCGATTCGGCAGCAAGATGTAATACACCATCAAATTGGTATTTTTGAAACAGTTCATTGATGAAATTAGCGTCAACAATATCGCCTTTTATAAATGTATAATTGGATTCATTTTCAATATCGGCTATATTTTCTAAATTTCCGGCATAGGTCAATGCATCTAAATTATAGCTATGACAATTTGGATATTTTTTTACAAATCGTCTTACCACATGAGAACCTATAAACCCTGCGCCACCTGTAATTAGTATCTTTTTCATTTTAATTTATTATAATTTTCCGTCAATATCATTTACATCAAGAACTCCTTTCACATCATAAACAATGGCGTTCTCATTTTTAAATTGATTTAACTCTAGGTTTGAAAACGCTGCATGAGCGACTCCTAAAACAATAACATCAAAAGTTTCATTTGGAATTTCTTTGGTCATAGTAAGTTGGTATTCTCGTTTAACTTCATCTGGATTTGCCCAAGGATCATAAATAGAAATATCAATTCCATAATCTTTTAAAGCAGTAATAACATCGACAATTTTTGTGTTTCTAACGTCGGGACAATTCTCTTTGAAGGTAATTCCGAGCATCAATAATTTAGAATGACTAACCGGAATTCTTTTCTTGATCATTAATTTCACTATGCGAGAAGCAACGTAATCTCCCATGCTATCATTTAAGCGTCTTCCTGCCAAAATAATTTCAGGATGATAGCCAGCTTGTTGTGCTTTTTGAGCTAAATAATAAGGGTCAACACCAATACAATGTCCGCCAACCAAACCTGGTTTGAAATTTAAAAAATTCCATTTTGTACCAGCTGCAGCAAGTACGGCTTGGGTGTCAATCTCGAGTATGTTGAATATTTTAGCCAATTCATTTACAAAAGCGATGTTGATGTCTCTTTGAGAGTTTTCGATAACTTTTGCTGCTTCTGCCACTTTGATAGATGGCGCTAAATGGGTTCCAGCAGTTATAACTGATTTGTATAAATCGTTGACTTTAATTCCGATTTCTGGAGTAGAACCAGCGGTAATTTTGAGTATTTTTTCTACCGTATGTTCTTTATCACCTGGATTTATTCTTTCTGGAGAATAACCTGCAAAAAAATCTACATTGAATTTTAATCCACTAAATTTTTCTAATACTGGAACGCATTCTTCTTCGGTTAAACCTGGATATACAGTAGATTCATAAATTACTATATCGTCTTTTTTTAACATTTTACCAACTGTTTCACTCGATTTGTAAAGTGCTGTTAAATCGGGTTTATTGTTTTTATCTACAGGAGTTGGAACTGTAATAATGTAATAATTGCAATCTTGCAAGTCGTCAGTATTGGTAGAACAAAAAAGTCCTGTTTTTTCTAATGGATTATTTACTAAAACACTTTGCAATAATTCTTTACTTATTTCTAAGGTAAAGTCAACACCATTATTAAGTTCATCGACTCTATTTTGGTTGATATCAAATCCCACCACAGAATATTTTGTAGCAAATAATCTTGCTAATGGCAAACCAACATACCCTAATCCAACTATTCCAATTCTACTATTCATCATATGCACTACTTATTTTTTTAAGAGCCAATGGCTTGATATTTAAAACCAATTTCTTCTAATTTTTTTCCATCTAAAAGATTTCTTCCGTCAAAAACAAAAGCAGGTTTTAACATCGCATCGTATATTTTTTTCCAATCATACTCTTTAAATTCATCCCATTCTGTTAAGATGGCAATGGCATGCGCGTCTTTACAGGTTTCGTACGGATTATCAAACGAAGAAATGTATTTATTATTTTGAACTGCTGACCTTGATTCTAAATAATTTAAATCGTCTAGAATTTGTTCATGATTCACTTTAGGATCATAAACGGCGACTTTAGCTTGTTCAAAAATAAGATCGTCTGCTACATAAATCGCTGCCGATTCTCTCGTGTCATTGGTATCTTTTTTAAATGCCCAACCTAGGAATGCTATTTTTTTATCGGTTACTGTATTGTATAATGTACTTACTATTTTCTTAGAAAATCGTCGCTTTTGATGGTCATTCATGATAATTACTTGCTCCCAATAATCGGCAACTTCGTTGAGTCCGTAGGATTTAGCAATATAAACTAAATTTAATATGTCTTTTTGAAAGCACGAACCACCAAAACCAACAGAAGCTTTTAAAAATTTGGAACCAATTCTTGAATCCATTCCAATTGCTTTCGCAACTTCATTAATATCGGCACCTGTTTTTTCACATAGTTCGGATAATGCATTTATGGAAGAAACGCGTTGCGCCAAATAAGCATTAGCCGTTAATTTTGACAATTCGGATGACCAAAGATTGGTTGTTAGAATTTTATTTGGAGCTACCCAGTTTAAATAAACATCGGCTAATAATTGAATAGCTTTTTGACCTTCTGGAGTTGTATCACCTCCAATAAGCACTCTATCTGGATTTAATAAATCTTCTACCGCAGTTCCTTCTGCTAAAAATTCGGGATTGGATAAAATTTGAAATTGTACACCATTACCTGTATTATCTAATATATTTTTAATTGCTTCGGCTGTTCTAACGGGCAACGTTGATTTTTCGACTACAATTTTATCGTTTTTGGCCACTTTTGCAATTTGTCTGGCGCACAATTCAATGTATTTTAAATCGGACGCCATTCCTTTTCCAGAACCATATGTTTTGGTTGGGGTATTTACCGATATAAATATTAACTCTGCTTCGTCAATAGCTTTATCTACTTCGGTTGAAAAGAATAAGTTTCTTCCTCTAGCGTCATTAACGATAGCAGACAAACCTGGTTCATAGATCGGAATATTATTTACATCTTTATCATTCCATTTATCGATTCGTTCCTGATTAAGGTCGACAACTGTTACCTGAATATGCGGACATTTTTGTGCTATAATAGCCATTGTTGGTCCACCAACATATCCAGCGCCTATACAGCATATTTTTGTAATTTTCATTCTATTATTTTTATTTTAAATTTTCCCAATACCATTTTACTGCTTCTTTTAAACCCTCTTTAAAAGAATATTTCGGATTATAATTAAGCAATTCTTTTGCTTTTTCAATACTTGCTAAAGAATGTGGAATGTCTCCAACCCTATTTGGTCCGTAAATTATTGCAACATTTTTTATTGAATTATCATAGTCTGAAAGGAATTCTTTTAAATAAGACACCATTTCATTTAACGTGGTACTTTCGCCATATGCTGTATTATAAACTGTATTCACTGCTTTTTTATTCGTGGTAGTTATTGCTAATTCATTTATTTGAATAACGTTATCTATATAGGTAAAATCTCTAGAAAAATTACCATCACCATTTATTATCGGACTTTCCTTTTTTATTAATTGCATTACAAATTTCGGAATAACAGCAGCGTAAGCTCCGTTAGGATCTTGGTTTTTACCAAACACATTAAAGTAGCGCAATCCGATAGTCTCTAATCCGTAGGTTGTACTAAAAATATCGGCGTATAATTCGTTAACATATTTAGTAATCGCATACGGAGACAATGGTTTTCCAATGGCATCTTCCACTTTTGGCAATGCTTCAGAATCGCCATATGTGGAGGAACTTGCCGCATATATAAATCGTTTCACTTTTGCATCTCTGGAAGCGATGAGCATGTTTAAAAATCCCGTTATATTAACTTCATTCGTTGTTATTGGATCATTTATAGATCTTGGAACCGATCCTAGGGCGGCTTGATGCAAAACATAATCGACGCCTTGAACGGCTTTGTGACAGGTATCTAAATTTCTAATATCACCTTCTATTAAAGTAAAGTTTTTGTTGGAAAGCAATTCTTCAATGGTTTTTCTATACCCGGTAGCAAAATTATCTAAACAAATAATTTCATATTCTTTTGATAAAAAATACGCACATAAATTGGAACCAATAAAACCAGCACCACCTGTTATTAGAATTTTGTTCTTCATCAAATAGTTTTTGATTTGTTCCTTCTTTTCTTTTTAATATTTAAAAGAAAATTAAAATATTTCACGAAAATATTTTTTGGTTTATCGTCTTCATGATAGCCATTTGCATACGCTCCGTAACCGTAGCCGTAGCCATAGCCGTAGCCAGCTCCATATTTTGCTTTATTTTCAAATCCGTTAAGGACAATACTCACATTAACAAGCTCATCCCTTTTAACTCTATTATTTAATAGATTAATCATGTCTTTTCTTGTGAAATTTTGACGAATTATATACAACGTAATATCAACAAATTGCGACAATTCAATGGCGTCTGCAACCAATCCTACAGGAGGTGTATCGAGTATTATATAATCGTATCTGCCTTTGAGTTCAGCCATAAATTCTGACATACTTTCACTCATAATTAATTCGGAGGGATTAGGAGGAATAGGTCCCGAAGTTATGATATCTAAAAAAGGAATATGCGTTTTTATTATAATATCATCTAGTTCTTTTTGACCAATTAAATAATTTACAACTCCAGTTTCATTGGATATATTAAAATCTTCAAATATTTTTGGTTTACGCAAATCAAATCCAACAATAACCGTTTTCTTTTCGCTTAATGCAAAAACGGTGGCGATATTAATAGAGCAAAATGTTTTTCCTTCACCACTGACAGAGGAGGTAACCATTAAGGTTTTTGATCCAGCGACATTTTGCTTTTTATATAAAAATTGCAATGAGGAACGAATAGCTCTAAACGATTCTGATAATGCCGATTTCGGTCTTTCAAAAACAGATAAATTGGTGTCATTATGTTTTAAACCAACAACTCCGATTAAAGGAATCTGAGTTAATTTAAGAAGATCATCTGTATTTTGAATGTTCGTATTGATGAAGAATATAAAGAATACTATCATTAATGGAACTAAAATTCCGATAAATATGGCAATGATGTAATTAACACCTGTTTTTGGTCCAATTAAACCACCTCCGATATCTTTTGCTGGATCAATAAATTGTATATCCGATAAATTAGCTGCTTTTACGATTTGAGCTTCACTTCTCTTTTCAAGATAGGTTTTGTAGATGTTTTCGCTCAAATTGTATTTCCGCATTATCTTTACATACTCTTGCTTGTCTTCGGGAAGACTTGCAATTTTACCTTCTGCTTGGCCCATCTTATTTTTTAATTCACCCGCTTCAAATTGTATTGCAGATTTGGCTGCAACAATATTTTCAATCAAAACTCTTTTTAAAGATGATATTTCATTATCGATAGTTGTGAACATCTTTTCTCCTTTTACAGAAAAAGCAATTTCAGATCTTCTTACTGACAGATTTATTAAATTAGAAACGTTTTTAATAATATTAGGATCATCAATACCAGCAACAGTAGGAGCAGGAAGTTTAGAATAATCAGTACTATTTTTTAAATAATTACTTAAGGTACTATAATAATTTAATTTTCTTTTAATCACATCATTTTGAACATCCAAATCGAGCATTTGCTGTTGAAATGATGTACCACCATTATCGAGTTCTAAGAGGTTTTTATTTCTGCTAAAATCTTTTAATTCATTGTTTACCGACTTCAAATCGTTTTCCATATGATTTAAAGTAGTGTCAATATATTTAATGGTATTTTCGGCAAATAAGTTTTTATTTTCTAACTGCCTTTTCATCAAGGCAGTTACAGTTGTGTTAAGATAATCGACAATTCTGGCTTTATTAGTTCCGTCAATGGATAGCTTTAAAATGGAAGCTGCCTTGTCATCAATTAAAATTTTTATGTTTTTATAATTCGAAACAACAGCGTCAAAAGAATTAAAAACCACTTGGTATTTTGAATTTGTATACGCTATATCGTGCTGCACTACTTCTAGTTTCCAGTTCAAAAATGGAAGTCGAACTGGTTGACCCACTTTGTATCTTTTAACAAAATCACCTATTGGAACGGTAACTTGCTTACTAGTATTTTCAGTATAATTATATGCAGAAACCGTATTTGATGTAAAGTTTACTTTTAAAATATATTCATTTGGAGATACAAATTTGATATTTATAGGAATCCCTGCCAATTGATTTTGATTTTTATCAATTATTACTTTAAAAGGACAGATTCCATATACGTCTTGAGTGAAATATTTTTGTTCTTGTAAATAATCGACATAAAACTGTAATTTATCCACAACAATTTCATTGTGAGACCTTGATTTTAAAGTGGTAGAAATTGTTTGCACCTGATCGGAAGTTCCTCCCCAATTAAAAACCAAACTAGTATTTGAAGTAAACAAAGGATTGTCTTGTTCTTTTATTGCTATTGTAGTTTCTAGAGAATAAATCTTTTGTTTTCGAATATTAACTTCATGTGCCACTATCAAGCAAATAACCAAACCAAATAAAAACCAACGCCAATAACTTCCTGTTTTGATTAAAAATCCTTTAAAATCAAAACTGTTTTGGTTTTCAAAAAAAGAAAAATCTTTTACATCTAACATAGTGAAAAGAGTGAATTAATTTTTAAGTAATAAAAATGTAGTTGTGGCTAAAGACAATATCGTAATAATTGTAGTTAATGATTCTATACCCGTTTTACCAGTTCCCCAAGTTTTTTGTTTTAATGGTTTAATGTAAACATAATCATTGGGTTGTAAGTAAAAACATGGCGATTTTAATGCGTTAGCATCCGTTAAATCGATAGTTAAAGTTTCAATTCCTTGTGGTAATTGTCGCATTACTTTAACATCTTTTCGATCGCCTACAATAGTGATGTCTCCAGAATTTGCAATGGCTTCTAGAATATTTACTTTGTCTTGAAATAAAATTTTAGTTCCAGGACTTGCAATTTCACCATTAACAGTGTATCGAAATCCAGCCAGTTTTACATTGACAAAAATCTCTGCTTCTTTTTTAAAATAATCGGCTAATAATTTAGTTTCAATTATTTTTCTAACTTCATCTGAAGTAAATCCTAAAACATTTAATTCTCCTAATATTGGCATTCGAATATTTCCGTGATCATCAACACTATAACCGTTAAAATAAAGCCCTTCTAAAGATTGTCCTTTTTCCGAATCTCCTCCATTAAAAATGGCCACTAATTTGGGATCGATGGCTTTAATATTGATATCTAAAACATCATTGATTTGAAGTCGATACGGTTTTAACGGAACTTGATTTATAGTCGCTTCTGTAGCTGTATTATTTTCTTGAAGATAAATTAAATCTTTTCTTGATACGCAAGAGGTAAATAAAAATCCAATAAAAAAAATTAGGTAAAAAATTAATTTATTCATTCTCAAAAAATTTATAAAAACAAAGATAGTTTTTCAATTTAAAAAACAAAAGAATAGCATCGTAAAGAATTAAATATTTTTGATGGCATTTTCAAACGGAACCCTTTGAATAATACTTCTTCCTAAAGTCACTTCATCGGCATATTCTAATTCATCACCAACTGCAATTCCTCTTGCAATTGTAGATGTTTTTACTTCGTAATCTTTTATCTGTTTAAAGACATAAAAATTAGTAGTATCGCCTTCCATTGTTGAACTTAATGCGAAAATAACTTCTTCTATCGTTCCTGTTTTTACTTTTTCTACCAACGTAATTATATTTAACTGACTAGGTCCGACGCCATCAATAGGTGAAATTTTTCCGCCAAGAACATGATAAACACCACGAAATTGATTGGTATTCTCGATAGCCATTACATCGCGAATATCTTCAACCACACAAATAATTTTGTGATTTCGAGACGTGTTGGAACATATCTCGCAAACTTCAACATCGGAAATATTGTGGCAATGAGAACAAAATTTCACTTCTTCCCGCATCGTTGTTAATGCTTCTGATAAAAATTGGGTTTGTTCACTAGGTTGTTTTAATAAATGCAATACCAATCGCAATGCGGTACGCTTACCAATTCCGGGTAATTGTGCCATTTCGTTAACTGCTTTTTCTAATAGTTTTGAAGAGAATTCCATTTGGTAAAAATAGTGAATTTCAAAAAAGAGAAGAGAAAATAGAACAAAGAAAATAGAAACTTTTGATTTGAAATTTACTTCGGCTGTCTTTTCTCTATTTTCTATTATCCATATTCTTTTTATTTCTATTTTAGCACAACTAAAAATCCACTTATGTCTCCAATTGCTATTTTAACATTAATCATCATTTATTTCGGATTATTGATTTTTATCTCCAATGTAGTTAGCAAGAAAAGTTCAGATAATGATACTTTTTTTAAAGCCAATAAAAATTCGAAATGGTATTTGGTTGCTTTCGGAATGATAGGAACAGCGCTCTCTGGCGTAACATTTATTTCGGTTCCTGGAAATGTTGGCTCGCCCGAAAATCAGTTTGGGTATTTTCAATTTGTGTTGGGAAATGCCATTGGATTTTTGATTATTGCCACCGTATTACTACCCTTGTATTATCGAATGAACTTAACGTCAATATACAGTTATATCGAACAGCGACTCGGCATAGTAAGTTATAAAACGGCTGCTAGCATTTTCCTAATAAGCAGAACGATTGGTTCGGCGTTTCGATTGTATTTGGTGGTAATCGTTTTACAACGTTATGTTTTTGATTATTACAACATTCCGTTTGCAGCAACGGTTTTAATTTCTCTAGGATTGATCTTTGCCTATACCTATCGCGGTGGATTAAAAACCATAATTATTACTGATACTTTACAAACATTTTTCTTGGTTTCATCGGTATTTCTTACCATTTATTTTATTTGTGACAGTTTAGATTACAGTGCCATTCAAGCTTTTGAAGCAGTGAAAAACAGCAATTATTCGAAGATATTTTTCTATGAAGATTACTTAAAAGGGAGTTTTGTTTTGAAACAAATTTTGGGTGGAATTTTCGTCACCATCGCCATGGTTGGGCTCGATCAGGATTTAATGCAAAAGAATTTGAGTTGCAAAAACATTGGCGAGGCACAGAAAAATATGTTCACTTTCACCGGAATTTTTGTCGTAATCAATATTTTCTTTTTGAGTGTTGGTGCTTTATTATATATCTATGCAGAGAAAAACGGAATCGCAGTTCCGATGGTTGGCGATGTAAAAAGAACCGATTTATTGTTTCCCGAAATTGCTTTTCATCACCTTAGTATTGTTCCGGCTGTAGTTTTTTTATTGGGATTGACAGCAGCAACTTTTGCAACTACCGATAGCGCGTTAACCGCATTAACGACTTCTTTTTGTGTCGATTTTTTAGGTATGGATAAATCGGAAAATATCAACAAACCCAATGTGGTACGAACACGACACTTTGTTCACTTGGGATTTTCGTTTTTGCTTTTTTTGGTGATTATTGTTTTTAATTCCCTGAACGACAAATCGGTAGTGACCATGATTTTTAAAGTGGCGAGTTATACTTATGGACCACTTTTAGGATTATATGCTTTTGGATTGTTTATGAAAACCAAAACGGTTCATGATAAATTCGTTCCTTTAGTATGTGTAATTTCTCCTTTGATTTGTTTCTTTCTGACGAAATATTCGGCAGATTTATTTGGAAATTACGTTATCGATAATGAATTAATTATCATAAATGGATTCATTACTTTTTGTGGGTTGTTGTTGATAAGTAAGCCAGCAACTTCGAAAACGCGTTTTTAATTTTTGCACAGAGATGCACGGAAAATAAAACAGAGATTGAAGTGTTGAAAGAACTCTATATGGCGTTTTCACTATTGCGTCTTTCCCGCGGAGGCGGGAATCTATATTTTTTTACGTTATGTATTCCTTACTTTTTGTGGATTGTTATTGATAAGTAAACCTTAGATAATTGTTACACAGAGATGCACGGAGATAGCACAGAGAACACGGAGACAAGAGTTAGAATGGATTCTTTACTAGCCCCGATGGAGCGGCTATACTTTGTGAGGAACGAACAAAGATAATAGCGAGAGCGGGAAAATGGCTAACTGATAAAGCCCGAAACTTTCGCTTCTAGTATTGATTCGTCGTTAATAAAACCAGCGTACACGCTTCTTCTACTTTAATGTTATTGCTTTTTAGCAATTGGTAAAACTCTGGATTTTCTGTCCCGGGATTGAAGAGTACTCTTTTGGGTTTTGTTTCGATGATGTAATTGTAATAATCGCGTTGACGTGCCGGATTTAAATACAAAGTTACAGTATCGATATTGGTTAATGGAATCGTTTTGGTACGAATTTTAATTCCAGCGACTTCTCCCTGATTTTGACCAATCGCAAGAACCGAATGTCCTTTATCGACTAGCATTGTTATGGCTTTAAATGCATAGCGCTCTGGCTTTGTAGTAGCGCCAAGAACAAGTGTTTTTTTATTTTTCATTTAGCAAAAGTACAAAAACAGATTGTTTTACTAGTGAATTTAACTTTACGTTGTTTTTAATTTTAACTTTGTTTCTTTCAATCAAGGTAATTTTGCACCCGAGACCGAAGGTCGAACTGTATGAAATAAAAAAAAACTATGGAGGTATTTATCTTTTTACTCGCTGCTTTATTTTCGGTTTTAAATCCGATTGGAACTGTTCCAATTTTTGTTGGATTAACACAAGATTATACCAAACAAGAACGCTCAAGAGTGTCACTTTGGACGGCTATAAATGTATTTGTAATTCTGATTATTTCGTTTTTTATCGGACAATATGTTTTGAAATTTTTCGGAATTACGATTCCGGCACTTCGAATTGCAGGTGGAATTATCATCGCCAGTTCCGGGTTTTCATTATTAAACGGACGCTTCAACAAAAATAAAGGAATCAATAAAAAAGTAGAAGAAGAAATCCAAAGTCGAAACGATATTGCACTTACACCTTTAGCGATGCCGATGCTCGCCGGTCCAGGCTCGATTTCACTTTTGATTGCTTATTATCAGGAACACAACACAACATTAGATATACTTTTTTCTTGTCTGGCAATTTTAGTAGTGGCAATATTTATTTTTTTAATTTTAAGAAGTGCTCATTATTTGGCTCGAATATTAGGAACAGCTGGTATTGTAGCCATTTCCAGAATCATTGGTTTTTTGACCATTGCTATTGGAATTCAATATATTATAAGTTCTATTTTGAGTATTGTTAGAGGGATTTAGAAGGGAGATGGGAGATGGAAGATGGAAGTTAAATTAGCTATTGAGTAAAAAAAATTTAAAATTATCGAAAAAAAAATCCCAAATTGTAATTTGGGATTTTTTTATTTTTTAATTTCTAGGAAGAAAAACTTCTGCCATCATGCATCGGGCACTTCCACCACCGCAAGCCTCAATAGTGTCAAGACTGGAACTTAAAATGGTAATGTGTTCTTCCAACTGTGCAATTTGTTTTTTAGTCAGACTTTTATGAGCAGAAGCACTCATTACCAAATACCTTCTTTCGTCGGTACCTTGTAATTCGAGCATGTTTCCTGCAAAGTTGTTCATCTGATCTTCGGTAATTAAAATGATTTCTTTTTCGTCTGATTTCAGACTATCGAGAACCATTTTGCGTTCTTTTTTATCATCGATACAATCAGCACAAATCACTGCAAAAGTATCGCCAATACACATCATTACATTGGTATGATAGATTAGTTTTCGTTCGCCATTTACGGTTTGGTATGCTTCAAAAATAATCGGATTCATATCAAAATCTTCGCAAAATTCGATAAACAATTCTTCATCTGCACGAGGTGAAAGTGCGCAATAGGCTTTTCCGTTTTCACGATCGAGAACAATACTTCCTGTTCCTTCGAGATAATAACCATCATCTTCGGCTTCGGTGTAATCCATAATTCCATCGTTGACTAGAAATCCGTTATCTTCTAGAATATCGAGGATATCTTCTCTTCTTTCGGCACGACGATTTTCGGCAAACATTGGATATAAAACCACATCACCATTTTCGTGAAAGGAAATCCAATTGTTTGGAAAAATACTATCTGGTGTATCGGGATCAAGCGTATCATCCACGACAGTGACATCAACACCAACCATTCGAAGTTTGTTCACAAAAATATCGAACTCTTCTTGTGCTTTTTTATTTGCCGATTCGGGAGTCAATCCGTCAAGTACTTTTTGATAATAATTATTTACAGCGGTTTGCTCGTTCATTCGAAACGCAACTGGGCGAATCATTAGGATGGAATTGGTAGTTTGTTTCATAATTTTGTTCTGAGTTATGAGTTTTGTGTTGTGAGTTATTTGCGTCTTGAATAGAAATTAATTTTTCCAATTTTCATCCACATATTTTATAAAATTAAATATTTTACCTCCTAAACCTTCGTAATTATTTATTAATTCATCCATCTTCTCAAAGCAATTAGGATAAAGTTTAGCGATTTTTTCTAAATGACCAATAGTTTCAAGACAACTTGAGTGTGAATAAACTAAAAATTTTATAAAATCAGCTTTATATCTTCTCCTACCATAACCTTCAACTATATTTGAAACTACAGAATCAGAAGACCTTCTTATTTGACTTCCTAGTTCGTATAATTCATGCTTTGGTAATTTTAGAGATGTTGGATGAACAATATAAAATAAATCTAATCCAATCTTGTAGACATCTAAATCTTTATAACTTTTCATTAAATAAAATTTCTAATAATGTCGATAAAACTCACAACACAAAACCCATAACTCAGAACTAATCCCTAATCAACGGTAAAGTCGAACAACGTAAAAGTCCTTCTTGTTTGGCAATTTCGGCATACGGAACTTCTTCTACGGTAAATCCTTTTTCGCGAAGCCAATTGTTTAATCTAGTGAAATTTCTTTCGGATATAACAACATCTGGAGCAATAGAAAACACATTGGAATTCATACTGTACATTTCTTCGCGGGTGATGTGAAATAAGTTTTCTTTTCCGAAGAGCTTCACTAAAAAAACATAATCGGATTCTTGACGAAATCCACTTTTATAGATAATTCCTTTGTCTGTTCCAACTGGTTGAAAACAGCAATCCAAATGTAAGGCATTATCACGTGCTTCCAATTTCGATTTTACCAAATCGAATTCTTTCACCTTTTTATTCGGAAATAAATTTTTTATGTATTGCACGCCTTCCATATTGGTGCGGGCTGTTATGTAATCTTTATAATCGGAACCTTTGTAGGTTCCAATAAAAATGTAGTCGTTCCATAGCATAACATCACCACCTTCAATGTGAACTTCTTCAGGTGGACGAACTATTTTTGCTGGATTAATTTGATCGATTATATATTGAATTGCATCAAGTTCTCTTTCTCTTTCGGGAAGAATATTGGCTTTAACAAATACATCGTCAATTACAAATCCAATATCACGAGTAAAAATCTGATTGTAATTTTCAATCAATTCTGGACGAAAAACTTGAACATCGTATTTTTGAAACACTTTATTAACCGCTTCCATTTCGATGATCATATCGCTTTCTATTGGATAGGTTCCTGCCAAAATGTGTTCTAATGATTTTGGATCATAAGCTTCTTCAGCAGTTGGAGTTGGACCGTTATTGACCGCCGAACCCAATACTACAGCTCTTAATCGCGAGGTTTCATTTTTTACATTTAAAATCATAAAAGATTTTCTTTTAATTTAATTTTATTGATTTTATGCCGATGTATAATTTATTAATTTAATGAAATTAAATTAACAATCGGTATATTGAAGCATACAACTAATTTTGGTGGTAGACAATTATAAAAAAGCTTCTCGATTAGAAGAAGCTTTTTACTATAATATATAAAAAATTATCTTTTGTCCATTGATTTAAAATCACGTAATGGATGACCAACGTATACTTGTCTTGGTCTTCCAATTGGTTCTTTGTTCACACGCATTTCTTTCCATTGTGCAATCCAACCTGGTAAACGACCGATAGCGAACATTACCGTAAACATGTCCGTCGGAATTCCGAGTGAACGGTAAATGATTCCGGAATAGAAATCAACATTTGGATATAGTTTTCTAGAAACGAAGTAATCGTCTACGAGAGCCGCTTCTTCTAATTTTTTTGCAATTGCTAGAATAGGATCATCAACACCTAAAGTTGCTAAAACTTCGTCGGCTGCTTTTTTAATAATTCGAGCTCTTGGATCAAAGTTTTTGTACACTCTGTGTCCGAATCCCATTAAACGGAACGGATCTTCTTTGTCTTTGGCTTTCGCCATGTATTTATCGGCATCGCCTCCGTTTTTGTGAATTTCTTCTAGCATTTCAAGTACTGCTTGGTTTGCTCCACCGTGAAGTGGTCCCCAAAGTGCAGAAACACCAGCAGAAATAGAAGCAAACAATCCAGCATGAGAAGAACCAACCATTCTTACTGTAGAAGTAGAACAGTTTTGTTCGTGGTCGGCATGAAGAATGAATAATTTATCCAAAGCATCGATTACAACTGGATTTGCTTTATATGGTCCTGTTGGTAATTCGAACATTAAATGCATAAAGTTTTCTACATATCCTCTTTCATTATTGTAATAATTCAATGGAAAACCCATCATTTTTCGGTACGTCCAAGTGGCAATCACCAAGAATTTACCCATGGTTTTGCAAACAGCTTCGTACATTTCTTTTTCATTTTCTACATTAACTACTTTTGGATTAAAAGCGGTTAGTGCACTGGTCAACGCCGACAAAACTCCCATTGGGTGTGCCGTTTTTGGAAAACCATCAATGATGTTTTTCATTTCTTCGTTGACCAAAGTATATTTTCTGATGTCCGTCTCAAATTGAGCTAATTCCGATTTAGTAGGTAATTCACCAAAAATTACAAGATAGGCTACTTCAAGAAAATCAGCTTTATCAGCTAAATCTTCGATAGCATAACCGCGGTAACGAAGAATTCCTTCTTCACCATCAAGGAATGTAATTTCACTTTGGCAAGAGCCAGAGTTTTTATACCCTGGATCTAAAGTGATTGCACCCGTTAAGGCGCGTAATTTTTCGATGTCGATTGCTGGTTCTTTTTCGCTTCCTACGATAACTGGAAACTCATATTTGTTGCCTTCGTACTCTAGTATTGCTGTTTTGGACATGGTATAAAATGGAAATTAAATCTGATAAATTAATAATTTAACAAATCTATGAAATTCCGAATGAATTAAAAAAGAAATCTGATAACGAATTCGTTAATTTTAGTATAAAAATATAGAATTGTTATTGGTTGGTATAATTAAGCTGATAAAAAAATTATTCTCAAACTTGTCATTTCGACGAAGGAGAAATCTCATAACCATTTAGATGCGATTTCTCCTTCGTCGAAATGACAAAATTAGAGTACAGGTATTGTTTAAATGGATTTACTCTTTAACTATTTTCACTACTTTACTTCCTTTATCAGTAGTTACTTTTAAGAAATAAATTCCGTTTGAATAATTAGCTAAATTAAAACTAGATTGCGTTTCATCAACTAATTTTGTTTCTAAAAGTCTTCCTTGTAAATCTATTAGCTGAATTGATTTAATTCTGTAATTGCTACTAATATTGATAATCTCTTTTGTTGGATTTGGATAATATTCAAAATCAAAAAGACTATAATTGTCATTATTTAAAACGGTGTTTTGACCTTGTAAATATAACGAAACTGGTATATTTCCTTGCCCCCCAACAAAAACAGCATCTGGAACTGAAATCACAAACGAATGTGGACCTGCGCTTAAATTTCCTAATGCAATTTCCCGAATTGGAATTACAGAACCTGGACACCAATTACTAAATGATTGCCATTGCTCAGGAGTTCTAGGTGTTGAACCATAAATTCCGTTGCCTTGGGTATTATAATATCTATAGGGTTCGCAGGTTAGTTCTCCTGGTTTGTATGTTAAAATCGGATTGGAATCGAGAGAGATATAATGCCATCTTCTATTGTACTCTTCTCCTCCTGAATTGGAGCCATGATTGGAAGTAATCAATTCAAATTTGGCGTTATTTATTGGAGAAGTAAGGTTAAAATTGATTGTTCTTACAGTTGTTCCAACCGCATCGGAAGCACCGACTGTATAATTATTCAAATCTTTTTTAAAATTCAAAGGCAAAATAAAAGTATCATTGGGGATTGTAGCAGCTTCATAGGTAATGAAATCTAATGTCCCAAAAAAGACATCGTTTCTTCCTGCACATCCTGCCACTTGCGTATTGGCCGCATAGGGCACGCCAAATACTTCCAATTCAATCCAAAAATCATAAATAGAATTCAGGTAACTGTCTTTTAAAATTTTCGCAACATTATCAACAACAAATGAATATGGAACAGAATTCGGTTGAATATTCTTATTCATAAAAGGTGTAATAAATCTACCCAATTCTATTCTGGGTGTGGTAGCCGTATTGTAGCTTACTGCATTCTTTGGCACAAAAGCTAAATTTACATTTCCGATTCTGTCATAATTATCACAGGCTGCAGTAATCACTACACTTAGCTCAAGTGTACTTCCTATTTGGGATAATATAGCAGGTGTTAGTTTTTTTGTAAATAAATCATTTCGCAATCGCACTACATCAGGAGCTGTAGGATTACTGACAATTCCTGCATATCCATCATAGAATAATACATTATCATAAATCGAAATGATTTGTGCATTTGATGTTAGCGTTAACCCAAACAAGGCAAGCATTAAAAAGTAGTGTTTTTTCATAGTTATGTAGTTAGATGTTTTAGCTAGTAAAAATAAGAAAAAAGTCGACCGAAATGACATTTATTTATTTGAAAATCATTTGAAATCCTAAAACAAAAAAACATCCAATAAGTCTTTTCAACCTGTTGGGTGTTTTTGCTTTTGTTTTTAGTAATTATTCTTTTACAATTTTCGCTACTTTACTCCCTTTATCCGAAGTGATTTTTAAGAAGTAAATGCCATTTGGCTTTTGGGAAATATCAATGACAGCGTTGGTATTGTTTTCTAAAGATGTTTGCAATAATCTTCCTTGAATATCGAATAACTGAATTGATTTTATAGTAGCATTACTTTGAATATTGATTATTGAAGAAGCTGGGTTTGGAGAAACAGAAATCGAATTATCAGTTTCAAAAACCGAATTACTCAACGACTGAAAAGTTGTAGAAGCAATATTGGTAACAACAGGAAAATTATAATCGAAGTAAATACTTGCGTTGTTGGTTACTGTATTTCCAGTTACTAGAGTATTTATAGTTTTTATTTTGAAAGTTACATTTCCGTGCTGACCAGCTCCTAAATTGATGTTTTGAAAAATAAATTCAACTTTATTCCCTGTAATTCTTGTTGTCATTGGATGTGATGAATTCATGATTTGCAATGAATTGATATCAAATTTAGAGATATCAATAATATCTTTAACCACTATAAAAGTAGCGGCAGCAGTTCCTGTATTTTCAAAATTAATGTTGTAATGAAGATAATCGCCAATTTTTACTGGTGAAACAATGTTTCCTTCTAAACAGGTTTTATCGTTTGGATCTAGTGAGCCGACAACTAGTTGATTTAATAAAAAAGTGTTATCAGTAGCAATTTCATCACCGGCAATTGGATTTACAGTAACTGAATAGTTCAAAATATTTCCATTATTAACTGGTGGCGTTTCTGTTGGGCCATTTACATTTAATGTCACCGTAAAGTTTCTACTTTCAAAAGGAAGCAAATTATTGTAATTCCAATTCAACAAACCTGTATTTTGTGTAGTTGGAATGATGGTTGAACTTACATAATCCAAAATGCTGTCATCAAAATTAAATCCTATAGTTCCCGAAATTGTTTGATTTCCTTTGTTCTTGTAGATTATTTTATAAGTAGCATCAAAACCCGGACGTGCAGGAGTTATTGGAACGATAACTATTTCAACATCTGGATGGATGCCATTTGCAGAAATACAAAAATTTTGGGTTGCACTATTGTTATTTGTGTTAGCAAAACCAAAGTTTGAATTTGTTGGAGAAAAATTGAACCAAGTAGGATTTTCAATATTTGGAGTAATCGCAAACATGCCCGTCAATGTAAAAAATGAATAATTTCCATTTGTTGTAGTAAAACTTGTACCTGTAGTTGTACCATCATTAATGTTCACTCTTATATTTGATTGTGGTATATCCAAAACATCACATCCATTAGAATTATAATCAAAGCGAACTAATCCAGAAATGGTATTATAATTTCCACCTGGTACAAAAGAACAATACGAATTCACCGTTACTGCTGGATCAACGCTGTTCTGTACCAATTGGATTTCACCATCATCAGCACAAACAAATTGCAGGTTATTGTTCCCATTAAATTGCGAACCCGAATAATAAAATTGTGTAACTCCATTTTTAATATTCAAATAGGTTAATAACGGATTATTAATACATACTGTTTTACCCATAGTGGTATTATATGAAAAATCTAAAACACTAATCTGGCAATTATTAACAGTTATTTGGCTCAACAGTTGATTTTGGGATGTATTAAGAGTAGTGATAGGAAGTGATTCAAGATAAAGGATACATAGATTAGGATTACCAGCAGTAGTAAGGTTGGTGACAGGACAACCAGATATCCTGAGTGACTTTAAATTAATATTCTGTGTAATATTAATGCTTGAAAGGTTTGGTACATAACTCGCCACCAAACTCTTAAGGTTGGTGTTTTGTGTAGCATCTATACTGGTAATCGAAGCATAGTGGCATTCTAGGTGAAGAAGATTCGTTCCTTGAGCAAGATTTAAACTAGTCAAACTTGATCCTCCGCATTCCAATGTTTTTATACTACAGTTTGGAGGAAGTACTATAGTGGAGATCAAAGTACCTGTGCAGTTCAAATGATACAAGAAAGGATATAATAAGGCATTAAAATTAGAGATTGGATTGTTGCTACAGTCTAAATACATCAGTGCGCCATTCTGTGACAAATTTAGACTGGTCAAAGAATTGTTCCTACAAGTTAACGATTGTAGGTTTACAAAAGCCTCAATCCCTGTCAAATCTGTTATCTCATTACCTACATAACCGTAGAGAAATAATTTAGTAATAATCTGTGCCTCAATTACTTCTATCTCACCATTGCCGTTGGTATCGATTATGACACTTGGCGGGACAGTAACTATATCATTTCCTGAACCACCAGAACATATTGCTGGGTCATAATAAGGCTGATAATAAGTAGAAGCAGTACCAGTTTGATAATTTGCTGACAACAGCATTGCTTTAAAGATAGGATCGGGGATATTCACAATCTGGGCAATACTCTTAAATGATAAAAGCAGTAAAGCAAAGAGTAGTATTTTTTTCATAAAGAACCTATTTGGTATTCAAATATACTATAATTTCTTTACGAATGAATACAATTGTAGAAAAACAAAAAACCCTTTCAGCGTAAAACACCAAAAGGGCAATTATTTACTGTAATAAAAAATTACTTTTGTTTAAACGCTTTCACTCCAGGGAAGTAAGCAGTATCTCCCAATTCTTCTTCTATACGTAGCAACTGGTTGTATTTTGCCATACGGTCGGAACGCGAAGCCGAACCCGTTTTGATTTGTCCGCAGTTTAAAGCTACGGCTAAATCGGCAATGGTATTGTCTTCGGTTTCCCCTGAGCGGTGGGACATTACAGAAGTATATCCAGCATTATGCGCCATGTTTACTGCAGAAATTGTTTCCGTTAAGGTTCCGATTTGGTTTACTTTTACTAGGATGGAATTCGCAATTCCTTCTTTGATTCCGCGTGATAGACGTTCTACATTAGTAACGAATAAATCGTCACCAACTAATTGTGTTTTAGTTCCGATTAATTCGGTTAGGTATTTCCAACCTTCCCAATCGTCTTCGTACATTCCGTCTTCAATAGAAATAATTGGATAATTGGCTGCTAAAGAAGCTAAATATTCTGCTTGTTCTTTTGATGTTCTTACTTTTCCTGTTGCACCTTCAAATTTCGTATAATCGTATTTTCCATTTACATAAAATTCAGAAGCAGCACAATCAAGAGCAATCATGATTTCATCTCCAAATTTATAACCTGCATTTTCGACTGCCTTTTTGATGGTATCTAAAGCATCTTCTGTTCCGCCAGCTAAGTTCGGAGCAAAACCTCCTTCGTCACCAACTGCCGTTGACAAACCTCTATCGTGTAGTACTTTTTTTAAGTTATGGAATATCTCCGTTCCCATTTGCATGGCATGTGTAAATGAAATTGCTTTTACAGGCATAATCATAAACTCTTGAAAAGCAATTGGCGCATCCGAATGAGAGCCTCCGTTGATAATGTTCATCATCGGAACAGGCAATGTATTAGCAGAAACTCCACCAACATATCTATATAAAGGCAATCCTAATTCGTTAGCTGCTGCTTTGGCTGCTGCTAATGACACTCCGAGAATAGCATTGGCACCTAAATTGGATTTATTTTGAGTGCCATCCAATTCAATCATTATTTGATCGATACCATTTTGTTCAAAAACCGAAGTCCCCAATAACTCTGGACCAATTTTCGTATTTACATTTTCAACTGCTTTTAAAACTCCTTTTCCCATGTAGCTTTTTCCTCCGTCACGAAGTTCAACTGCTTCGTGTTCGCCAGTTGATGCTCCGCTTGGAACGGCTGCTCTGCCAAGAACACCATTTTCTGTAACGACATCTACTTCGATAGTTGGATTTCCTCTTGAATCTAAAATTTGTCTCGCATGTACTTTAATTATGATACTCATTTGGTTAGGGTTTTTGTTTTGTTTTTAATTCCTTTTTTTCAAGTCTACAAATTTAAACAATCGATAAAAATAATCAGTCAAATAATTGAAAACTTATAAACTCAAACGATTTAGCCAATTATAAATTGCTTTTTGGAAATTATTTATCACTTAACAAAAAAGTGAAAGATTGTGAGTGTAGGAATATACTTATTGTAGTATTTTATTTATTTTTTATTCATTTTTGTGCATTTTATCGATTTTATATGCGTTTTATGGATGTTTTATATAATTTGATTGAAATAAACTTCTTACTTTTATACCGTTAATAAGCCCCAAAAAATTAACCTACTAAATTTTACATTTTGAAAACTTTAAAAAGAAAACCGATTGCTATCGCGAGTTTCCTTATGCTATTTTTTATAAATAATATAGGTATTGCTCAAAATTACAGAAACCCGAAAGCGTATATAAATGACTTTATTAAAAACGAAACCTTCGTAAAAGAATCATTATCAGAATATTCATCTTCTATAATGAACATTAGTTCTGATATTAGAATTCAAGCCACATTAGACAAAATTTATGCGAAATTAGAAAATGTCAATATCATTTTAATGAGGAATGATAAAGGTGTTTTTGGTGATACCGAATTACGTGATTCTTTTATTCATTTAAATTCCAAAACAATATCACTATTAAAAAACAAATCCTTAGTCTTAAATGATTATACCTATCAAAGTTCTTTAGATTATGCTGACATTCTAAAAAATTTCCATTTCAAAGAAAATGAGATTACTGATTATTACAGAGGTATAATTGCTTATGAAAATAATAAAAGATCTTTTGCATTGAAGTACAAAATTAATTTAAAAAATAATGCCGTTAAGAAGAACATCTTTGAATATAACGCGTATCAAAATGTTATCTATTATGAAATGAATGTTTTAGACGAAAAATTAATGACCTTATTAAAAGACAAAAATATTGACAAAGTGAATGAGTGCATGAGCTATATTGCAAAATTTGCTGAAGAAGGTTATAAAAAAACGGACAGTTATAAAAATGATTTCAAGGATACTTCTTTAAATAATGCCAACATTGCATTTATAACTTTTATACTACAACAAAAAGAAACTTTATTACCTTTTTATTTTGACTATATAAAATCGTTTAAAGCACTTCAAATCGTAAAAACTAAAATTGAAAAAGACAATAAATCTGTTTCTTTAGATGAATACAACACAGATGTGAGAAAGTATAATAATGCCAAAAATTTATTTTTTGACGCATTATATACTATCCAAAATAGTAAACAGGAGTTAATAAAATCTTGGACAATAACAAATGGCACCTTCTTGAAAAACAATTCAGAGTTTGAAAAATACGAGAAACTCACGAGTTTAGATTAAAAAAAATTAGATCAAAAAAAAAAGGATTTCTTACAACAAGAAATCCTTTTTTTTGTGCTAATAATATATTTAGAAGCCTTCAGCGCAATTTTACAAGTTTAAATTATTTAGATGTAATACTTCAACCTTATGTTGGCAGTAATTTTACATCAATAATTTAACCTACTTTATTATGAAAAATTCACTACTTAAAATCCGTTCCTTAAATTTCACAGAAGCAAAAATTCTGATTGCAATTTTTATTTTTATTACAGTTCCAACAACTGTTTTTTCACAACAAGCAGTATCTTCTGGATATAGAAACATTAACTCCTACTTAGCCGATTTTGCTAAAAACGATCTTTTTGTAAAAAAATCATTGATTGAGTATTCAAATTCAATAATTGAAAATCAAGCGATAACCAGATCGGATGTATCTTCTACTAGAATCATTGAAAAATTGAAAAAAATCAATACTATCCTAAGACGATTTGATAAAGGATTTGAAAAAAACACCAACCTAAGAGATAGTTTCATTAAAATGAATGAAAAAACTATTGAATGTATGACAAATGGAACTTTGATTCTAAATGATTATGAATTGCAATCTTCAAAAAGCATCAGTGACATCACATTAAATTTGACACAACGTGAAGCCAATCTTGTAAGTTACTTTAATGAGTTGCGCAGCTATGAGAAAAGCAAGAAAGATTTTGGACTTCTTTTTAACATCAACATTAAAAATTTTAGTGGTAATAATCTATTTGAATACAATGCGTACCAAAACATATTGTTTTATAAAATAAATGTAATCAATCAGAAAATGCTTGTTGCTATAACCTGCATAAACAAGGATGAATTTATTGGAAGTATTGCTGCTTTAGAAAACATTTATCAAGAAATTAAAGTAAAAACAAGTGATTATAAAGATGACTATAAAGACGTTACCCTAAACCAAGGAAATATGGTTTATGCAAAATTCATATACGATCAAAAAGCAGTAATTGTACCTCTGTTTACTGACTTTATAAAAGAATACGAAACACTTCAATTATTAAAAGATGTAAAAACTCCAGAAACAGCAGCATCAATCGCACACTACAATAAAACTGTTAAGTCGTATAATTTTAGTAAAAATAAATTATTTAATTACCTTAAAGTAGTTCAGGAAGATAAAAATAAAATGTATGACAAGTGGTTTACTATTAACCGAACGTTTCTAAAAAACAACGTAAAGCTAGACGATATATATGAAAATTATATCGCTAAAAATTAATAAAAAAAAGGATGTGAGAGCATCCTTTTTTATTTTATACAACTTGTTGTTTTTTTACTTTCTCGATATTTAGAATAAACTCATCAAACAAATACGAGGAATCGTGTGGTCCCGGACTGGCTTCTGGATGGTATTGTACCGAGAAACAATTCTTCGATTTCATTCGCATACCCGCCACGGTGTTATCGTTTAGATGGTAATGAGTGATTTCTAAATCGGCATGGTTTTCTAATTCTTCTCTGTTGACTGCAAATCCATGGTTTTGTGATGTGATTTCTCCTTTTCCAGTTATAGTATTCATTACAGGATGATTGATTCCGCGGTGTCCATTGAACATTTTATATGTTGAAACGCCATTTGCCAAAGCAATAATTTGATGTCCTAAACAAATTCCGAATAAAGGTGTTTCGGTTGTAAGTATTTGTTTTGCAGTTTCAATTGCTCCAAAAAGTGGATCCGGATCACCAGGTCCGTTCGACAAGAAATAACCATCCGGTTGAAATGCTTTTAAATCTTCAAATGAAGTGTTGTATGGAAATACTTTTATGTAACAATCTCTTTTGGCTAGGTTTCGTAGAATATTTTTTTTGATTCCTAAATCGAGTGCGGAGATTTTAAATGTTGCGTTTTCATTTCCGAAGAAATACGGTTGTTTTGTTGAAACTTGGGAGGCCAATTCTAAACCTTCCATATTTGGAACGTTGGCGAGTTGTTTTTTTAGTTCTTCTACAGCAGTTCCATCGGTAGAAATTACGGCATTTTGTGCGCCGTGATCGCGAATGTAACTTACTAACGCACGTGTGTCGACATCGGAAATGCAAACTAGATTTTGCTTTTCGAAATAATCGTAGAGATTACTTTCGGAATCGGGTCTTGAATGGTTGAAGCTAAAATTTTTACAAACCAAACCGGAAATCATAATCTTATCCGATTCTACTTCGTTGGCGTTAACACCATAATTTCCAATGTGTGGATTGGTTGCTACCATGATTTGTCCGAAATACGATGGATCGGTAAATATTTCCTGGTAACCGGTCATTCCGGTGTTGAAGCAAACTTCGCCGAATGTAGTTCCGGAGATTCCGATGGATTTTCCGTAGAAAATGGTCCCGTCTGCGAGTAGTAAGATGGCTTGTGGTCGTGTTGTGTACTTCATTATGTTGTTGTGTTGTAGTTGTGCAAATTTATGATATTCAAAATTAAATTTGAAATGGATTTATCAAACTTTATAAACATTTCCTTTTTATAAAAGTGCCTAGCCCTGATTGAGCCGATATCCTCGTAACGCAGTGGAGAGATAAAGGCAAAAGCGGGAATAGCTTCAAATAATTCTTAATGTCAGCAGATTGCTTCGCTATGCTCGCAATTACTGTGCTTCGGTTCACTTGCTTCGCAATGACTCAAAAAAAAAGGATAAACTAACGAGTAGCTTATCCTTTTATATTTATGAATTGAAATTCATTATTCTTCTTTCTTCTCTTCTGAAGAATCATCAGCCGGAGCTTCTGGTGCTTCATCTGTTGGAGTTTCAACTTCTGTTTCTGCAACTGGAGTTTCTTCAACTTCAGCAGCTGGTGCTTCTGGAGTCTCAGCTGGTGTATCATCAACAGCAGGAACTTCAACTTCTGCAGTCCGAGCTTCAGGAGTTTCTTCTACAGCTGGAGTTTCTACTACAGTTTCCTCGGCAGCTGGAACTTCAACTTCTGCAGCTGGAGTTTCTACTACCGCTTCTTCTACAACTGGAGTTTCAATTTCTTCTACTTCTTCTACAACTGGTGCAGCTTTAGGAGCTGGAGCAGCAGTAACTGGTTTTGCTTTCGCACGACGTGTTCTACCTTTTTTCTCCTCTTTTTTACCTCCGTTGTAAAGTTCGTTGAAATCTACCAATTCGATCATGGCCATATCAGCGTTATCTCCTAAACGGTTACCCATTTTGATGATACGTGTATATCCACCTGGACGATCACCCACTTTCGCAGCTACTTCTCTAAAAAGTTCAGTAACTCCGTATTTGTTACGCAAGTAAGCGAAAACAATACGACGGTTGTGTGTAGTATCTTCTTTTGATTTTGTTATAAGTGGCTCAACGAATTGTTTAAGCGCTTTTGCTTTAGCAACAGTAGTGTTAATACGTTTGTGCTCGATTAAAGAGCAAGCCATATTAGCTAACATAGATTTTCTATGTCCCGTTTGTCTGCTTAAGTGATTGAATTTTTTTCCGTGTCTCATGACATTTTTTTTTAACCTTCATCTTGCTACAATCCTCTTTGGAGAGCAAAATATGAAGTAATTTATTCTTTATCTAATTTGTATTTTGCTAAGTCCATTCCGAAGGTTAAATTCTTAACAGCTACTAGTTCGTCTAGTTCTGTTAATGATTTTTTACCGAAATTACGGAACTTCATTAAGTCATTTTTATTGAAAGATACTAAGTCTCCTAAAGTATCTACTTCTGCTGCTTTTAAGCAATTTAATGCTCTAACCGATAAGTCCATATCAACAAGCTTTGTTTTAAGCAATTGTCTCATGTGTAATGATTCTTCGTCATATGAATCGGTTTGTGCAATTTCATCCGCTTCAAGCGTGATTCTCTCATCAGAGAATAACATAAAGTGGTGGATTAAAACTTTAGCTGCTTCTGTAAGTGCGTCTTTAGGATTGATTGAACCGTCTGTTTTGATTTCAAAAACTAATTTTTCATAATCGGTTTTTTGCTCCACACGAAAGTTTTCAATAGTATATTTTACATTTTTTACTGGCGTAAAAATAGAGTCTGTAAAGATGGTACCAATAGCAACGTTTTGCTTTTTGTTTTCTTCAGCTGGAACGTAACCTCTTCCTTTTTCGATGGTCAATTCCATATTGAAATTAACTTTACTTTCCAGGTTGCAGATTATTAAATCTGGATTCAATACTTGAAAACCAGAAATAAATTTTTGAAAATCGCCAGCAGTAATTTGATCTTTACCAGTTATAGAGATAGTTACGGCTTCGTTATCGATATCTTCAATTTGACGTTTGAAACGTATTTGTTTAAGATTAAGGATAATTTCGGTAACATCTTCAACAACTCCTGAGATAGTAGAAAACTCATGCTCTACACCATCAATACGAGTTGATGTAATAGCATATCCTTCTAGCGCAGAAAGTAAAACTCTTCTAAGTGCATTACCAACGGTCAATCCGTAACCAGGTTCTAAAGGTCTGAATTCAAACTTACCTTCAAAATCGGTTGAATCGATCATGATAACTTTATCGGGCTTTTGAAAATTAAATATTGCCATAATTTAGACTACTGTCAATTATTATTTGTTGTACAACTCTACGATTAACTGCTCTTTAATGTTTTCTGGGATTTGCAATCTTGCAGGTACAGAAACAAAAGTACCTTCTAAAGTGTCTTTATTCCAAGTAATCCATTCGTAAACAGTACTATTGTTAGCCAATGAATTTGCGATAGCTTCTAATGATTTTGATTTTTCACGAACAGCTACTTTATCACCTGGTTTAAGGTGGTACGAAGGAATGTTTACCAATTCTCCGTTAACTGTAATGTGACGGTGAGAAACGATTTGACGTGCTGCTCTTCTTGAAGAAGCAATTCCCATTCTGTACACCACATTGTCTAAACGCGCTTCGCATAATTGTAAAAGGATTTCACCTGTTACACCTTTAGATGCTGCTGCTTTTTCGAATAAGTTTCTGAATTGCTTTTCTAAAATTCCATAAGAATATTTAGCTTTTTGCTTTTCCATCAACTGTACTGCGTACTCTGATTTTTTACCTCTTTTTTTTGCCATCCCGTGTTGTCCAGGAGGGTAATTTCTTTTTTCGAAGGCTTTGTCTTCTCCGAAAATAGCTTCGCCGAATTTACGTGCGATTTTTGTACTTGGACCAGTATATCTTGCCATTTTAAATTTGTTTTGAGTGAGAGATTATGAATTCAGGTCAATAAATCCTTCGATAATCTTAATTCTAACTCTGTTATACTATAATTATACTCTACGTCTTTTAGGAGGACGACATACATTGTGTGGCATTGGAGTAACGTCGATAATTTCGGTTACTTCAATTCCTGAGTTATGAAGGGAACGAATAGCAGACTCACGTCCGTTACCTGGTCCTTTAACATATACTTTTACTTTTTTAAGTCCAGCTTCTAACGCTACTTTACTACAATCTTCTGCTGCCATTTGAGCTGCATACGGAGTATTCTTTTTAGAACCTCTGAAACCCATTTTACCAGCTGACGACCAAGATATAACTTCACCTTTCTTGTTTGTTAACGAGATGATGATGTTATTAAAGGTTGCACTAATATGCGCCTCGCCTGAAGATTCAATAATAACTTTACGTTTTTTTGTACTTGCTTTAGCCATACTACTTATTATTTAGTTGCTTTTTTCTTGTTTGCAACAGTTTTTCTTTTACCTTTTCTAGTTCTAGAGTTGTTCTTAGTTCTTTGTCCTCTTAACGGAAGACCAGATCTGTGACGGATACCTCTATAACAACCGATGTCCATTAAACGTTTAATGTTTAATGATACTTCAGAACGCAGTTCTCCTTCAATTTTGTAGTATGATACGGCATCACGAATTGCTCCGATTTGCTCATCATTCCAATCTTGAACTTTAATATCTTGGCTTACTTGAGCTTTATCTAAAATCTCAATAGCTCTACTTTTACCTACTCCAAAGATATAGGTTAGTGCTATAACACCTCTCTTGTTTTTCGGGATGTCTACCCCTGCTATTCTTGCCATAATTATCCTTGTCTTTGTTTAAATCTAGGATTCTTTTTGTTAATAACGTATAATCTTCCTTTTCTACGCACAATCTTACACTCTGCGCTTCTTTTCTTAACTGATGTTCTTACTTTCATCTTTAACTATCTTTTAGTATCTATAAGTAATTCTTGCTTTAGACAAATCGTAAGGGCTCATTTCTAGTTTCACTTTATCACCAGGTAATAATTTGATGTAATGCATGCGCATTTTTCCAGAGATGTGTGCGATAACGATATGTCCGTTTTCTAATTCTACACGAAACATTGCATTTGACAATGCTTCAATTATTGATCCGTCTTGTTCTATTGCTGATTGTTTTGCCATAAAAACTAAGCTACTGCTTTTCTATTTTTACCACTTTTCATTAAACCATCATACTCTTTATTCAATAGATAAGAATTTATCTGTTGAATAGTGTCAATTGCAACTCCTACCATAATTATCAATGACGTTCCACCAAAGAACATTGCCCAAGATTGTTGTACATCCATACTTACAACAAAGGCTGGGAACACAGCAATTAAAGCAAGGAATAATGCACCTGGGAACGTTATTAATGACATTACTTTATCAAGAAAATCGCCTGTTTCGATTCCGGGTTTAACACCAGGAATAAAACCACCACTTCTTTTTAAATCATCTGCCATTTTATTTGAAGGAACTGTAATTGCTGTATAAAAGAATGTGAATATGATAATCAATAAAGCAAAAACTAAATTGTACCAAAATCCAAAAATATTACTAAATGTACCTGCAATTGTTTGCGATGCTTCTGAACTTGATAATCCAGCTAAAGCGGCAGGTATAAACATAATTGCTTGAGCAAAGATAATTGGCATTACACCCGCTGAATTCAATTTTAAAGGAATCCATTGTCTGTTACCACCCATCATATCTTGTTCGAAATCACCCGTATTTGTTCTTCTTGCATATTGAACAGGAATCTTCCTGATTGCCATTACAAGTAATACACAAGCAATAATCACTAATAACCAGATTATAATCTCAATTACGATAATCATTAAACCTCCAGTGTTGTTTGTGATTCTTGATGTAACTTCCTGCATAAATGCTTCTGGAAGACGTGCTAAAATACCCACCATAATTAATAGTGAAATTCCGTTTCCAATACCTTTATCTGTAATTTTCTCTCCTAACCACATGGCAAAAATAGTCCCTGTTGTTAAAATCAATACAGAAGAAAATAAGAATGAAAAAGAGTCAAACCCTAGTAAAAATGCACTGTTCGGGATAGTTCTATATAAATTATAGATATAACCTGGACCTTGAAGTAATGTAATACCAATTGTTAACCAACGGGTAATTTGATTTAACTTCTTTCTTCCACTTTCGCCGTCTTTTTGTAATTTCTGCAAATATGGAATTGCTATTCCCATTAATTGAACTACAATAGAGGCAGAAATGTAAGGCATGATACCTAATGCAAAAACAGAAGCTTTAGAAAAGGAACCTCCTGTAAACATATCCAGAATAGAACCTATTCCTTGTTTTGTTTGACCGGCAAGTCCGCCTAACTGAGCAGCATCTATTCCCGGAAGCGTAACATGTGCTCCAAATCGGTATACCACTAACATTAGTAAAGTAAAAAGAATTTTATTCTTTAACTCTTCTATTTTCCAAATATTTTTGAATGTTTCGATAAAATTCTTCATAAAATCAGAAAATTACAATAGTACTACTTCTCCACCAGCAGCTTCGATAGCGGCTTTTGCAGTAGCAGTAAATTTGTGAGCGGTTACTGTTAATTTAGTTTTTAATTCACCTCTACCTAAAACTTTTACAAGTTCATTTTTAGTAGCCAAACGATTCGCCACTAATACAGAGAAATCTACTGTATCAGTTACAATTCCGTTATCTACTAAGGATTGAAGTGTATCAAGATTTACACCTTGATAATCGATTCTATTGATGTTTTTGAAACCAAACTTAGGCACACGTCTTTGAAGTGGCATTTGACCTCCTTCAAAACCGATCTTTTTAGAGTATCCAGAACGAGACTTAGCTCCTTTGTGACCTCTTGCAGCTGTACCACCTTTACCAGAACCTTCACCTCTACCCAATCGTTTGTTTTGATTGTGTGTAGAACCTTCTGCTGGTTTTAAGTTACTTAAATTCATAATAACTGTTTCTATTATTTAGTTTCTACTACAGAAACTAAGTGTTTTACTTTGTTTACCATTCCAAGGATTGAAGATGAAGCATCATGCTCAGCAGATTGCCCTACTCTTTTTAGACCTAAAGCCACCAATGTTTTCTTTTGTGTAAGAGGACAGTTGATTTGACTTTTAACTTGTTTAACTACTATTTTAGCCATAATTTCCTTGAATTAACCTTTAAATACTTTCTCTAAAGAAACTCCTCTTTGTTTCGCAACAGTATAAGCGCTTCTCATTTGCAATAATGCATCAAAAGTTGCTTTCACCACGTTATGTGGATTAGAAGAACCTTGAGATTTTGATAATACGTCGTGAATACCAACTGATTCAAGTACCGAACGAACAGCACCACCAGCAATAACTCCTGTACCATGAGATGCAGGCATTAAGAATACACGAGCTCCACCAAATTTACCTTTTTGTTCGTGAGGTACTGATTGACCACTCAAAGGAATTCTAACTAGATTTTTCTTAGCATCTTCTACTGCTTTCGCAATTGCTTCAGAAACGTCTTTTGATTTTCCTAATCCGTGACCAACAACACCGCTTTCATCACCTACAACAACAATAGCAGAAAAGCCAAAAGCTCTACCTCCTTTTGTTACTTTGGTAACACGATTTACACTAACCAATCTGTCTTTTAATTCAAGACCACTTGGTTTTACCAACTCTACGTTTTTGTATTTATGATACATAATTTCTTAGAATTTTAGTCCAGCCGCTCTTGCGCCGTCTGCTAATGATTTAATACGACCGTGATATAAATAACCTCCTCTATCGAAAGTGATGGTATCGATACCGGCTTTTAACGCTTTTTCAGCAACTAGTTTTCCAACTGCAGTTGCTACTTCAACGTTTGTACCTTTAGTAGTTACTTCTTTATCTCTCGATGAAGTAGCTAATAAAGTAACACCATTTACATCGTCTATGAGCTGTGCATAGATTTCTTTGTTACTTCTGAATACAGAAAGTCTTGGTCTAGCGGCAGTACCACTTACAATCTTTCTTATTCTATACTGGATTCTCTGTCTTCTTTCAGATTTTGTTAATGACATGATCTTACTTTTTAAGCTGATTTACCTGCTTTTCTTCTTAATACTTCACCTACGAACTTGATACCTTTTCCTTTATATGGTTCTGGTCTACGGAAATCTCTAATTTTCGCAGTCACCTGACCTAAAAGTTGTTTATCATAAGACGTAAGTTTTACGATAGGGTTTTTACCTTTTTCAGAGATTGTTTCTACTTTAACTTCAGAAGCAATTTCTAATACGATATTGTGAGAAAATCCTAACGCTAAATCCAATTTTTGACCTTGGTTTGACGCTCTGTATCCTACACCCACTAACTCTAATTCTTTTGTGAAACCAGTTGATACACCTATAATCATATTATTGATTAATGATCTGTACAAACCGTGTTTAGCTCTATGGTCTTTGCTGTCTGATGGTCTTTCAACCACAACTTGACCTTCTTCAACGTTAACTGCAACGTCCGAAAACTCTTGCGTTAACTCTCCTAATTTTCCTTTTACTGTAATAACACCATCTTTAACTTCTAGAGTTACTCCGGTTGGAATTGCAATTGGATTTTTACCTATTCTTGACATCGTTTCGTCTTATTAAATTAGTATACGTAACAGATTACTTCACCACCCACATTTAATTGTCTCGCTTGTTTCCCGGTCATTAAACCTTTTGAAGTTGAAACGATAGCAATTCCTAATCCGTTAAGGATTCTTGGGATTTTTGTAGAACCTGCGTATTTACGCAAACCTGGTTTACTAATTCTTTGGATATCTTTGATTACTGAGTCTTTAGTATCTTTATCATACTTCAAAGCAATTTTGATTGAACCCTGAACGGTGTTGTCCTCAAATTTGTAACTCAAGATATATCCTTGATCAAATAAAATCTTTGTGATTTCTTTTTTAAGGTTAGAGGCAGGAATTTCAACCACTTTGTGATTGGCTCTCACTGCATTTCTAACTCTCGTAAGATAATCTGCAATTGGATCTGTATACATATGTATAGATTTGCGGTTATGGTTTTCAATAAAAACTATTCTTAATGAACCTTTAACCAGTTAAATAAATTTTTTACCAGCTGGCTTTTTTAACACCTGGAATTAATCCTTGGTTAGCCATTTCACGGAATGTTACACGTGAAAGACCGAATTGTCTCATGTACCCTCTTGGTCTTCCTGTTAATTTACAACGGTTGTGTAAACGAACTGGTGAAGCATTTTTTGGTAATTTTTGTAGGCCTTCATAATCCTTAGCTTCTAATAAAGCTTTTCTTTTTTCAGCGTACTTTGCTACCGTTTTTTCTCTCTTAACCTCGCGGGCTTTCATTGATTCTTTAGCCATATCTTAATTCTTTTTAAAAGGTAAACCTAATTCTGCTAATAATGATTGTGCTTCTTTATCGGTGTTTGCTGATGTCACAAAAGTGATATCCATACCCGAAATTTTATTCACTTTATCAATATCAATTTCTGGGAAAATGATTTGTTCTAAAACACCTAAGTTATAGTTTCCTCTTCCGTCAAAACCTGTTGCTTTAATACCACCAAAATCTCTTACACGAGGTAAAGCTGAAGTAATAAGTCTATCTAAAAACTCATACATTCTTTCGCCACGTAAAGTAACTTTAGCACCAATCGGCATTCCTTTTCTTAATTTGAATGACGCAACATCTTTCTTCGAAATAGTAGCAACTGCTTTCTGACCTGTAATTTTAGTAAGTTCTTCTACTGCGTAGTCTACTAATTTTTTGTCAGATACAGCTGCACCAACTCCACGGCTTACAACGATTTTTTCCAATTTTGGAACTTGCATTACGTTTTTGTAACCGAACTCTTCTTTAAGGGCAGCGATAACGCGGCTCTTATATTCTTCTTTTAGTCTAGGAATATATGACATAACTATATTACTTGATTAGATGATTTTGAGAATCTCACTTTCTTATCGCCTTCTACTCTTGTTCCAACTTTAGTTGCTTTTTTAGATTTTGGATCTATTAAAGCCAAGTTAGAAATATGAATAGCAGCTTCTTTCTTAACGATTCCTCCTTGAGGGTTTTTTGCACTTGGTTTAGTATGTTTCGAAACCATGTTTACACCTTCAACAATCGCATTATTTTTTTCACGGTTCACGCGTACTACTTTTCCTTGAGCACCTTTATGGTCTCCTGCAATTACAGTAACTACGTCTCCTGATTTAATTTTTAACTTTGTCATCATTAATCGAATTAAAGCACTTCTGGTGCTAATGATACAATTTTCATGAATTGTTTTTCACGAAGTTCTCTGGCAACCGGACCAAAAACACGAGTTCCTCTCATTTCTCCAGCAGCATTCAACAACACGCAAGCGTTATCATCAAATCTGATATAAGATCCATCAGCTCTTCTCACTTCTTTTTTGGTACGTACAACAACTGCAGTGGATACAGCACCTTTTTTCACGTTTCCGTTTGGTGTTGCATCTTTAATAGATACTACAATTTTATCTCCAACAGAGGCATAACGACGTTTCGTTCCTCCTAAAACACGGATAGTCAAAACTTCTTTTGCTCCTGTGTTATCTGCTACTTTTAATCTTGATTCTTGTTGTACCATAATTACTTAGCTCTTTCAATGATTTCAACTAATCTCCAACATTTTGTTTTACTTAAAGGTCGTGTTTCCATGATCTTTACTGTGTCACCAATGTTACAGTCGTTTGTTTCGTCGTGTGCGTGATACTTTTTAGTTTTCAACACGAACTTACCGTATAATGGGTGTTTTACTTTACGAGTTTCAGAAACAACAATAGATTTCTCCATTTTATTGCTTACAACAACACCAATTCTTTCTTTTCTTAAATTTCTTTTATCTTCCATCTTTTCAGCGAGATTATAGTTCTCTTTTGCTTAATTCAGTTGTCAATCTGGCTACCGATCTTCTTACAGAACGAATCTGTAATGGGTTTTGGATTGGTGAAATAGCGTGAGCCGTTTTTAAATCGGCATATGTTTTTTTAAACTGACTAAGTTGCACTTGTAACTCAGCTGTAGATAGGCCAATAATTTCTGATTGTTTCATAATAATTTTGATTATGCTTCGAAATCTCTAGCGATTACAAACTTAGTTTTAACTGGAAGTTTTTGTGCTGCTAAGCGTAAAGCTTCTTTAGCTACTGCTAAAGGCACACCTCCAACTTCAAACATAATTTTCCCGGGTTTAACGACAGCAGCCCAGTATTCAACTGCACCTTTACCTTTACCCATACGTACCTCAAGAGGTTTCTTTGTGATAGGTTTGTCTGGGAAAACGTTAATCCAAAGTTGTCCTTCTCTCTTCATGTAACGAGTTGCAGCAATACGTGCCGCTTCGATTTGACGTGAAGTTAAGAACATTCCTTTTTCATGTACCGATTTGATTCCAAACATTCCACTTGAAAGCATATGTCCTCTTTGAGAAACACCTTTCATTCTACCTTTTTGTACCTTACGGTATTTTGTTCTTTTAGGCTGTAACATTTTTCTTTAATTTAAAAAATTTACTTTCTTTTACGGTCTCCTCCTGGTTTTCTGTCTTTGTTGAAAGGCTTGCGATCTCCTCTAGGAGCATCACCACCTTTACCACCGCCAACACCAGCTTGTTTTTTGTCCATTCCAACTAGTGGAGAAAGATCTCTTTTTCCGTAAACTTCACCTTTCATGATCCACACTTTGATACCCATTCTACCGTAAGTAGTATGTGCTTCAGCAAGAGCGTAATCAATATCGGCTCTGAAAGTTGATAGAGGAATTCTTCCTTCTTTGAAGTTTTCTGAACGTGCCATTTCAGCACCATTCAAACGACCTGAAATTTGAACTTTGATACCTTCTGCGTTCATACGCATTGCAGCAGC
>JANNCY010000211.1:0-11162 GCA_031387085.1 Flavobacteriales bacterium
AAACATTCGGCAAAACCTTTTAAAAACACTTCTTCAAAACGCATGTAATTTTCTGGCTCACTGTCGGAAATATTAAAACTTCGCGTGAGCCATTTAAAATCCAAACCAGTATATACTTTATTTTTTACGACATTGAATTCAATTTTATAGTTGGAAGGTAAGATTCCGTACAAATAAATGCGGTCAGTAGCTTTCCAATCGACTCCTAAAAGAGGGACGAAGAAATTACCAAAAGCTTCCCTGTTGTAATACAATCCGAATTTAATTTTTAGGTTTTCGTTTGGACTGTAATTCTCCAAAAATAATCCACCATATTGAAAATCTTTTGATGTTAAAGTACTTTCAAAATTAGAAGCAAGTTTGGGAATTCCCATCAAAACCGTTTTCCATTTTTTGCTTTCAGATACCCATTGAAATCCGATTGGCATAGCAACGCTGGATACATTTGCAGATTTACTTCCTTCCAAATCTATAGAAGAATGAAGCAATTCGGCGTTAATTCGCACTAAAAAAACGTTGTCGTTTTTAAATTGTTTTGGATAAAATAAATTGAGTATATAGTTATCTGTTTGATTTTTTAAATCTGGATTGCTTTTGTAATGAGAAGAAAAATGTTGGTAGGTAAAACTAGCAAGGTCGGTATAAGGTTGTGCGAAACCAATGGTGGTAAGTAGAAAGAAAACCGTAATCTTAAGTAATTTTTTGTGCATTGTAAAAGGGTTACATCTTGAACAAATCTAACAAATTATTCCCGTTTGTCATTTCGCCGAAGGAGAAATCACATATTCCAACTCCTTTATGTGATTTGCTTCGCCTGTTCGAGCATAGCTCTCGGGCCTCCTTCGTCGAAATGACAAAATCAACGATTTTTATTATTGCCATAAAACTTACTTTAAGAAATCGATATTCCTTTTGAAACCTTCGAACTTGGTGCGTTTCACTGCTGAATTTTTAAATACTTTCTTGAAAGTGTCTTCGGTAATTTCCTCCCAATCTTTTTTGGAAAAAGAAAGCAATTCGGGATTGGCATTAAACAATGGCTCATTGTGCGGTTTCGAGAATTTATTCCACGGACAAACATCCTGACACACATCGCATCCAAAAGCCCAATCGTCAAATTGACCTTTCATTTCTTGCGGCAAATTGTCTTTCAATTCGATGGTGAAATAGGAAATGCATTTGCTACCATCCACAACATACGGAGCCACAATCGCTTCTGTTGGACACGCATCAATACACGCTGTACAAGTGCCGCAATGATCGGTTGTTGCTGTATCATATTCTAAATCCAACTCGACTATCAACTCAGCGATAAAATAGAACGAACCGATTTGTTGTGTGAGTAAATTGCTGTTTTTGCCAATCCATCCCAAACCACTTTTAGCAGCCCATGCTTTGTCTAAAACGGGAGCTGAATCGACGAACGCTCTCCCGGAAACTTCACCGATTTCAGTTTGAATGAAATGCAATAATTGGTTTAATTTTTCTTTAATAACAAAGTGATAATCCTGTCCATAAGCGTATTTAGAAATTTTATAACTTTCTGTATTTTGAAATTCGGGTGGATAATAATTAAGCAATAATGAAATGACACTTTTGGCATCGTCAACCAATAATGTTGGATTCAATCTTTTGTCGAAATGGTTTTCCATGTAAGACATTTGACCGTGGTGATTTTGGTTCAGCCAACTTTCCAATCGTGGCGCTTCTTCTTCTAGAAATGCAGCTTTTGAAATTCCGCAAGAAAGAAAACCGAGGCGTTTTGCTTCTTGTTTAATGAAATTTGTATATTTATATTTATTTGACAATCCGATTATTATTTTAAGACAAAAATATTTCAAAAATAACGCAACATTTACTACAATTTATCTTTTAGTTAGAAAAAATGCAAGAAGTAAAAAAAATAAGTATTGTTGAAGACAATAATGACTTTCGTGAAGCAATATCATTGTTAATACAATTTACAGAAGGATTTTTGCTGACTGGTTGTTATGAAAACTCCGAAATGGCGGTGCTAAACATACCAAATGAGTTACCAGATGCTATTCTTGTTGACATCAACTTGCCTGGAAATAGTGGAATTGAATGTGTTTTAACCTTAAAACAAATGTATCCCGAAATGTTGTTTTTAATGTGTACCTCGTATGATGACGATGAAAAAATATTTAAGAGTTTAGAAGCTGGAGCCAATGGTTATATTTTAAAATCCGATGGTCCAGGAAAAATTATTGAAGCTCTAAAAGACTTGTTTGAAGGCGGAAGCCCAATGACTGGAAGTATTGCTAGAAAAGTGGTAGCGAGTTTTTCTAAAATTAATCATTCCAATGAAGCTACTCAATCATTGACAAAAAGAGAAATAGAAATATTGAACCTGTTATCAAAAGGAATGTTGAATAAAGAAGTGGCGAATGAAATCAATATTAGCACTGGAACTGTAAAAAAACATGTTCAAAATATCTACGAGAAATTGCATGTAAATACAAGAGTTGAAGCAATAAACAAATACTTGCAACGATAATTTTTTTTGACTTTTATTACTACTTATAAAATGACATACGCCAAAGGGCGTATTTTTTTTGCTCTAACAATTCCAGTACTAATTTGCTTTTTCTAATAAAGCATAGCTCTTACAGATTTTTCATCCATTTTATTTTGATTTAAAAAATACATACATATTGGTATTGTGCTGGTTGTGTGTATGATGCAATTTTACAGAGAAATTAATTTAGAGTTTCAAAAACAAAAAAATCATTATTAACAACAAAAATTTATTACGATGAGTTTAGCAACAAAAAATTCAAGATGGTCTTCAAACAAAATTCCTTATGAGCTGAAAGCAAATATTACTGATATAATGAGAATAGAAATTAAAAAAGCTTAAGATGATACTACTACATCCCTTTTTACAATACTATAAAATCCTATCCTCTGGAAAAAATTTAGAGTATAGAAACTACACTTTCTATAGAGTCAGGCAACTTCCCATAAAACATGAAGCGAGTAGAGACATACTACATACCTAACCATTATTGGTTACATTATTTATAATTTATAACACAATTTCAAAACATTTAACAATTTAAAATTACAAGAAATCATGAAAATACACAAACAATCAATTTCTTTTTTCGGTTTATGTAAAAAAGGAATAGTAACATTATCGTTTTTAGTGGTCATGCTACTATCCTCAATTGAAGGACATGCATCCCATAACAGATATAGCAATATAGCTTGGAGCAGAGTAAATAGTTCAACTCGCACCATTAATGTTACAGTAACACAAGCTTGGAGAAGAAGCTTTTTTGGCGCTACTCCCGTTGGCTCAGTAGTTAACACGAGCACACTTCTTTTTGGAGATGGTGTTACCACTCCTATTAACCTAACCGTTACATCAGTTAATATAGCTGATGACTGGTTTTATGGTTCGTTTACTACAACACATACTTATGCAGGTGCAGGAACTGGTTTCACATTATCGTATTCCGATTGTTGTCGTATTTCTAGTTTAATGAACAATGCTGGTGGCAATTATTCAAGTCGAAGTATTGTTAATTTAGTGGCTGGTAATACTGGCAGCCCTATTTCAAGTACACCTCCAATTATTAACTTACCGATAGGACAGGCAGCAGCAGCATTTAATATTCCTGCAGTTGACCCTGACGGTGGGGTTCTTACATATGGTTTAGCTACATTTGCGCAAACCAGTGCAACAAATCCTGCAGGTTTGGCAATAAACGCAACAGGAAATGCTACTTTCAATACAATAGGTAAAACAGCTGGACAATTATGGCAGGGTGCATTTGTAATTACAGATGCAAACGGTTCAAATACAGTCGTCGATTTCATTATGCTGATGGTAGCTCCCAATACACCACCAATTTTTGATTACTCTGTTACTCCATTAAACGGAGCGGTTTTTAACATTAACCCAGGACAGAATGTCAATTTTGGTATCAAGGCATTAGATATTGATGTAGGAAGCACTGTTACTTTATCAGCAGTTGGATTACCAACATCTAATTTTACTTTCACTCCGGCATTACCGACAACTGCAAATCCGGTTTCTACAAATTTTAGCTTTACACCTTCAGTATCACAATTAGGAATTTACATTATAACATTTACAGCAACAAGGAATGGAGGCATACAAACGTCGACCAATCTTACCATTAATGTAAATAGTAATCCTCAATTTATTGCGCCTACAAAATTAGAAGCAACCAATTATGTCATATTATCTGGAGTATTGAATGTTGATACGGTCACGGCATCCAATCCAGATCCCGCTGTAAATACAAGTATAACCTCTGGTACATTTCCAGCAGGAGCAACAATGTCTCCAGCTTTACCAACAGCTTTTAGTACTATACCAACAACACAAATGAGTTGGACGCCAACACCAGCTGACTTCGGCGCACATAACGTTAGTTTCTTAGCAACTGATACCAATGGTAGAACAGCAACAAGAAATTATGTATTAGAGGTCAATACGGTTACAACTTTTAATCCTAAATTAAATGAAACTATTTCTCCTTGTCTGGCGTATAGCTATGCTATAACAGCCATTGACCCGGACATTCCTTTTGGAGATGTTGTCGCAATTGTAGCAGCAAGTCCTTTACCATCATGGTTAACGCTTACTTCTACAGGAAATGGTACTGCATTACTTTCGGGTACACCATCAACTAGTGATGCAGGTATTTATACAATATCACTTGATGGTGAAGATTTATACCATCACGTAACTGGCATAGCTAATCAAATCTTTACTATTGAAGTATTAAGTGTGACACCGCCTGTAATACCTGTACTTGTTGATTATATAGGTGGCGAATGCAGTGGAACTCCTCCAACTCCAACTACAACAGATGTTTGTGGCGGAATTGTTAATGGAACGACTACAACTACTTTCCCAATAGCAACTCAAGGTACTACATTAGTTACTTGGAGTTTTAATGATGGCAACGGAAATATTAGTGTGGCGACACAGAACGTTATCATAAACGATGTAACTCCTCCGACTATTTCCTGTCCTTCTAATATTGTTTTGAACGCTTGTCAAGCTACTGCAAATTGGGCTGTTCCAACAGCTAGCGATAATTGTTTGGGCGTAGCCGTAACACAAACAGCAGGAAGTGCACCTGGATCAACGTTTGCTAATGGTACTACGACTACTATTACCTATAAAGCAACCGATGTGGGTGGCAATGAAAGTAGTTGTTCATTTACAGTAACTAGAGCTAATGCTCTTAACTTAACGGTTGCTAATAGCAATCCTCAGCTTTATTTTGGTTATAGTTTGGATCAATCCACAACGATTAAAGGTACGCCGACTGGTGGTGTAGGGCCATATACTGTTGTTGTCACA
Source organism: Flavobacteriales bacterium (assembly GCA_031387085.1). Classification (GTDB taxonomy): domain Bacteria; phylum Bacteroidota; class Bacteroidia; order Flavobacteriales; family Flavobacteriaceae; genus Flavobacterium. The sequence continues at coordinate 5,369 of JANNCY010000211.1, forward strand.
ATGAACCGAATACTTGCCTGCAATGTTTTGACTAATAATGGTGATGAAATATGGACAGCTAGTGGCGGTGCATCAACAGGAAATACTTGTCCTGCATCTGGCCCTGGAGTAATTCCGATTTCAACTGCTACAGTAAATTCAGGAGGTTTTTATTCTGTGACAACAACTTTATTATCAAATGCCGTTATAACAGTAACTGTAACAGATTCTAATGGATGTAGTACAACAAAAACAACTAATGTTTACGCTGAAGATGCTCGTTGTTTTGCTGGAAATAGTGGTAATGCAAAAGTGAAAATTTGTCACAGAACAGGGAATGCAAACGATCCTTGTCATGTAATATGTGTAGACCAAAGTGCTGTTGCGGCTCACTTGGCACATGGAGATTATTTGGGTGCTTGTTTACCAAATTGTGCTACTCCACCTGTATATAAAGCTAGTGATCCAAATTTGTTTAATGTTACAGCTTATCCAAACCCTTCAAAAAATGATTTCACAATTGTTGTTGAAGGAAATCTTAACAAAAAAATTCAGGTAGAGGTTTACGATCTACTTTCTAGAAAAGTTAATTACATAGAATCTAGTGATGGTGAACCAATTCAATTTGGTGATAATTTACCATCTGGAGCTTATTTTGTTATAGTTAGCCAAGAAAATAATCAAAAAACAATTAAATTAATCAAAGAGTAAATCATTGGTTTAGTGTGTTAATTAATAACCACTTCATTTGTTGTGAAGTGGTTATTTTTAATTAACTTTAACATTACTAACCTTTTAAATATAAAATTATGAAAAAAATTGAAATTTTTAAAAACTGTAAAATTTTAGTAGTATTACTAATTATTTTATCAATAACCTGTATTTACTTACTATGTCAAAACATTACTCTTGGTAATTATGTAGAACAATGCGAAAGTGAAAATGAATGTGGTAATCCAGAAGAATTGAGTTTAATTCATGAAACAACTGCACGCGAATTAGTTGGCATTTATTCGAACGATCTTTCCGAGACAGAAAGAATAATTCCTACAAAACCTTATTTTGAAATTGATAATCTTGGTGACAGTAAAACTGTGTGGTTTAGTTATAAAGAAATTTCTAATTATTTATGCCTCATAAAAAACCAATTTGTACTAAGTCCTACTAATAATATTGAAGATTTAGGAATTAGAGTTTATTTTGGAAGGTATCCAAAACTGGAAACCAATGGAAGTGGAATTTTATCCGATAATACTTCAATCGTAACTAGAGACTTATATGGGGTACCTAAAAATTACAGCTACAGACATTGTTTGGTATTTGTTCCTACTGGCAAAGGCAAAAAAGATGCTATTTTAGATGTAAAAGGCACGAATAATATCTTGCTACTAGGAAACAACAAAAACCATGGTAACTTAGCTCCGCCTGAAAGTATTATTGGCGAAAATTATATTCAAAATTAGTCAATAATTTCAGCCAAATGACATTAATAGCGCTATTAAAAATCAGTTTAAACCTAGCCGAAGGAATAGCATTTCTTTCGGCTTTGTATAAACTATACACTTCAAAATCTTTAAACTATAAACAGTTAACTTTTTACTTTCTGTTTATTGTAATTGCGGAACAAATAGGGAGGTTTTTGGTTAATAAAGATTTGTTTGACCTTACAAAATACTGGTATAGTTTTATAGTTATTCCTGTTGAATTCTTCTTTTTTTATTGGTTTATATTGAATCATTTCAACACCAAAAAAGACAGACTAATTGCTAAAATAGGTATTGCAATACTTATTATCGGTTTTATTATAGATTGGCTATTTTACTATAATTCTAAAGCTATTTTTATTTCATTATCCTATACTTTAGGAAACTTAATCCTGCTAATATTAGTATTGCGCTATTTCAAAAATTTAATTCATTCTAAAAGAATACTTAACTTTACTTCAGAATTAGAATTTTGGATTTGTTTAGGATTATTGATTTTCTATTTATGTACGTTTCCGTTTTTTGGTTTGTACAATTATTTTTTAGAAAATTATCCTGCAGAATTTCGCATTTATTATATCGTAATGTTGGTGTTAAATATTGTAATGTATCTCATTTTTTCTATTGGAATGCTATGGACAAAACCCAAATAAACATTTTTTTGATTTTATCTTTCCTAATCATTATGACACTTTTGATAGGAATATTTTATTTTATTTTTCAGTTTAGAAAAAGAAAGATTCAAGAAGAATTAGAAAAACAAATTTCCATAAACCAAGAAAGAGAAAGAATCATAAAAGACTTGCACGATGATCTTGGCGGAAGTTTAAACAGCATTCGGCTAATTACCGATTTGATATTAAGTCAAAAACTAAGCGAGGATAAAGTTCATGAATGTGTTACCAAGATTTCCAATACTTCCAAAAATATTTCACAACAAATTAAAACTGTTATTTGGAGTTTGGATAACGAAAAGGATTCTCTTTTTAATCTTATCGAATTTATTAAACATTATTCGATAGAGTTTATAGAATTTTCTTCCATCGAACTTACAATAGTTGACATATACAATTATGAGAATATATCGATCAATGGCTTTTTTAGAAAAAATGTTTTCTTAACCGTTAAAGAATCTTTAAACAATATTCTCAAACATGCTAATGCTTCAAAAATAAATTTGGAAATACATGTAATAGAGAATATACTTAAAATTGAAATAAAAGATAATGGTAATGGAATTGAAAAAATAAATCCGGAAGGCAATGGATTGAAAAACATGAAAAAAAGAATTGCAGAAATTAATGGTGAATTATCTTTTTTAAATAATAATGGAACACAGATTTGCATGACTGTTCCATTGCCATAATTTTCCTTTAACCTGCTGAGTACAATTTTTTTATAGTTAATTATTAGTAATTTGTCATACTTTCACGAAGCTTAGCCAGAAAAAAGTGTATCATTATATAGTAATTGACAAGTAACGTTGGATACTATCGCTTGGAGAAATAAACTGAAACGCCAACTGGTTTTAATGTAATCAAAGGATTGAATTGAATGGCTTTGTGTTGCGAAGTTATCGTGTATTTTTTTACAATATAAGAAAGTGTTAAACCCATTTCGTAAATGGCAAAACCAAAACCTATACACATTCGCGGTCCGGCACCAAAAGGATAAAAGTATTTCATAGATTCCTTTTTTTGTTCTCCTAAAAATCGTTCCGGATTAAAAACTTCCGGGTTTTCCCAATACTTCGGATTCCGGTGCAATTCATAAAAAGAAACACCAATTAGCGTTTTTTGTTTGATGTGATAGCCTAAAAGCGTATCGTCTTCCAAATTTTCTCTATCGGTTATCCAAGCAGGTGGATATAAACGCAACGATTCGTTAATCACTGCATTGGTGTAAGGCATCTTTTGCAATTGTTCTATTGCATCGTCTGTTTCCAATGCTATAGCTTTTAATTCCTCATACATTTTTTGTTGTATTTCGGGATGATTAGCTAGGAGTTGTAAGGTAAATGTCAACGCGTTGGCGGTGGTTTCATGACCAGCGATGAAGAGGATTTTAATTTCGTCAATCAATTGTTGTGTCTCCATTCCTTCGCCCGTGTCTTCATAACGGGTTTCAAGCAGCATGTCGAGAAGGTCATTATGCTGTTCTGTTGATTGTTGTCGTTCATCTACAAATTCTTTAATAATAGCGTCACTTTCTAACGACATTAATTGGAATTTTTTTACCTGACCACTTATTTTATACCACCATGATTTATAAGGAAGCCGGATTTCCTTGATTACAAAATCTTGTACCGCTTCGATAATGAATTTGATTCGTTGTAATTTTTCTTCCTTAAACGAAAGGTGAAACAGCGATTTGGCTACTACATTAAAGGCCAGTTGATTCATAATTGGAAACAATGCTACTTCTTTTTCTTCGGTCAAATTCTTCAACTCTAAAGCAATGGTTTGCTCCATATTATGAACCAGTTGATTCATTTTTGGTTTGTGAAAAGCGGGTTGAATCAGTCGCCTTTGTTTTAACCAAAAATCGCCATTAACGGTGAGCAATCCTTTTCCTAAATACTTAGACAGGAACTTGGTTTGGAGTTCAGATTTCTGGTAATTTTTTTGATTTTTCTGAAGGATGTATTCGGCTACTACATTATCTCTTGATAATAAAACGTGTTTCGTTTTTCCTATTCGTATGGAAAACGTGTCGCCGAATTCATTGAAATACTTTTTATGAAACGGGATTGGGTTTTTCCGAAAACTATCTGCCTTCAACAAGAACCTAAATAACGAAAGCTGTATAGGATAATTGTATTTCTTGAGTTCTGACATGGTTTTGTATTTAAAATAATTCGCCGTTCGTTAGGGATTGGAGTGGAAATCCTTGTTATTGTGAGATGGCGTAGCAAGCTCGCAAGGAAAAGATTGGAGCGTAAAGCCCGACCGCCTTTTCGGCGGTAACGCCCTAAAACAATCCGCCTTGCGTGTTCAATTTTATCTTGCCCAAATGGGTGTATGCTTTCTCAGTAGCTTCTCTACCACGTGGGGTTCTCATAATAAATCCTTCTTGAATTAAAAAAGGTTCGTAAACTTCTTCGATGGTTTCGCCACTTTCGGAAACAGCAGTCGCCAAGGTAGATAATCCTACAGGACCGCCTTTGAATTTATCGATAATTGTATGGAGAATTTTATTGTCCATTTCATCCAAACCATGTGCATCTACGTGTAATGCTTTAAGGGAATATTGTGCAATTTCAATATCAATTTTACCATTGCCTTTTATTTGAGCGAAATCTCTAACACGTCGAAGTAATGCATTGGCAATACGAGGTGTTCCGCGGCTTCTTCCTGCAATTTCAATCGCCGCTTCCATGGTTATCGGCATTTTTAAAATGCTGGCACTTCGTTGGACGATGGTTGTTAAAAGTTCTGTATTGTAATATTGTAATCGACTTTGGATTCCGAAACGCGCACGCATTGGTGCCGTTAATAAACCCGAACGGGTGGTGGCTCCTACTAATGTAAACGGATTAAGGTTGATTTGAACGGTTCTGGCATTCGGTCCTGATTCGATCATGATATCGATTTTGAAATCTTCCATAGCTGAATACAAATATTCTTCTACCACCGGACTCAAACGGTGAATCTCATCTATAAACAAAACATCGCGATCATCGAGATTGGTGAGTAAGCCTGCTAAATCTCCGGGTTTATCTAATACGGGGCCGGATGTGATTTTAATTCCGACGCCCAACTCGTTCGCTAAGATATTGGCTAAAGTCGTTTTTCCTAAACCTGGTGGACCATGAAAAAGTGTATGATCGAGCGCTTCATTTCGTTGATTGGCCGCTTCCACAAAAACTTTCAGATTATCCAAAACTTGTTCTTGTCCTGTAAAATCGTCAAAACTGAGTGGTCTTAACTTTTTTTCGAGATCAAGTTCTTCGGGATTGAAATTGGTGTTTGTGGGATCTAGATTTTCGTTCATACTACAAATATAGGATAAAGGAAGAGGTAAAAAAAATGCCAATCAATTAAGAATGGCATTTTGTTATTAATTTAAACTCTTAGTGGTGCATTACTTCTTCACCAGGTTTCATTGGAACGTTTTGAGGAACAAAGTCTTCATCGTGTCCTGGTTTGCTGTAATCGTAAGGCCATCTGTGCACTTCCGGAATTTCTCCTGGCCAGTTACCGTGGATGTGTTCGATTGGCGCTGTCCATTCCAATGTATTCGATCTCCATGGATTTTGAACTGTTTTTTCTCCGTAGAACATACTATAGAAGAAGTTCCATAAGAAAACCAATTGGAAGGCTCCACCGACT
>JANNCY010000235.1:0-5398 GCA_031387085.1 Flavobacteriales bacterium
ACGAAAACGTTTCCGTAACTTTTTATTTTATTTTTGTAAAACCTATGCTTTATTTATTTACATTCGCTAAACACAAAATTGGTATGATTTCAAAATTCACAACTTATTACAACAATTTCGCTTATTTCTTTTTTTGGAAAAGAACGGGATTGGTATTGTGTTATATTAAAAAGTAATTAATTAAAAACATACATAACAATCCCGATGCAAATCGGGATTTTTTTTTGACTATATGCAAGATACCGTAGCAATACAAGGCATTAAAGGTTCGTTTCACCATCAAGTGGCGCTAGAATATTTTCAAGAAAATGTGCCAATTGATGAATGTTTGTCGTTTGAAGCACTCGTTGATAGCATGATAAATAACCATTCACAACAAGCGGTTATGGCAATTGAAAACTCTATTGCCGGAGCAATAATTCCAAATTACGCTTTAATCGACAAACATAATTTACACATTATTGGCGAATATTATTTGGATATAGTCCAAAATCTTATGGTGTTAAACGGACAACAATTATCCGAAATACAAGAAGTACATTCGCATCCAATGGCATTATTACAATGCATGGATTTTTTAAAGACACATCCACATATTAAATTAGTAGAAGATAAAGATACTGCCGAAACCGCACGTAGAATCCATACAAATCAATTAAAAAACATCGCAGCAATCGGAAGTAAAGTAGCCGCTAAAATGTATGATTTAACGATTATCGTGCCCGAAATTCAAACGGTAAACAATAACATGACACGTTTTTTTATTCTGAGTAAAAATGAAAATAAAATCGACAAAGAACTCATAAACAAAGCGTCCTTAAAATTCGAATTGGATGACACACCGGGAAGTTTAGCCACCGTTTTAAACGTAATGACGAATTGCAAATTGAACTTAACAAAAATCCAATCAATGCCAATAATAGAAACGCCTTTTCAGTATTCCTTTTTTGTCGATGTGGTTTTTGAAAAATACAAACACTATGAAAAAGCCAAAAAAGTACTCGAAATTATGACCAATCATTTCAAGGTATTAGGCGAATATAAAAATGGGCAAGTATGATAACCACCGCCAATCGATTACATACAGTAGAGGAATACTATTTTTCTAAAAAATTACGGGAAGTTAATCAGTTGCTTTCCCAAGGAAATCCCATTATCAATATGGGAATTGGAAGTCCCGATTTAGCGCCACATTCGTCGGTTATTGCAGCGATTCAAAACGCCATGTTCGATAAAAAAGCGCATGAATACCAAAGCTATCAGGGTTTGCCCGAATTGCGACAAGGGTTTGCCAATTTTTATAAAACGCATTTTAATGTTGATTTGGATTTCAATTCCGAAATCCTGCCTTTAATGGGTTCTAAAGAAGGAATCATGCACATTTCATTAGCGTTTTTAAATGAAGGCGATGAGGTGTTAATTCCAAATCCAGGATATCCAACGTATGAATCGGTTACCAAATTAGTGGGTGCCAAACCGCTTTATTATGATTTAACAGCAACAACAAATTGGCAACCCGATTTTGAAAAACTGGAACAACGCGATTTGTCCAAAGTAAAATTGATGTGGGTTTCGTATCCACACATGCCAACAGGTGCAAATGGCACGATAGAGTTGTATGAAAAGCTAATTGCTTTCGGAAAAAAACACAGTATTTTAATTGTCAACGATAATCCGTACAGTTTTGTTTTGAACGACAATCCGATATCCATTTTAAATGTAGCCGGAGCAAAAGAAATAGCATTAGAACTCAATTCGCTGAGCAAAACTTATAATATGGCAGGCTGGCGCGTGGGAATGGTTTTAGGAAATGCAACACTAATTGCGGCGATTCTAAAAGTAAAAAGCAATATGGATAGCGGAATGTTTTACGGCATCCAAAATGGAGCAATCTCTGCTTTAAAATTAGGAAAGGAATGGTTTGATTCCCAAAACGAAATTTATACGAGAAGAAGGAATCTAATCTTTCAATTGGCTGGAAAACTAGGATGTACATTTGATATAAAATCCGTCGGATTATTCGTTTGGGCAAAATTGCCAGAAGGAAGTGTCTCATCGGAGGAATTTATTGATAAAGTGCTCCATGAAAAACATATTTTCATTACACCGGGAACTATTTTTGGCAGCAATGGCGAAGAGTATATTCGGTTTTCATTATGTGTTACAGAAGAAAAAATTACAGAAGCGATTTCAAGGTTTACGAAATAAAGAGAATAGATAGTATGACTAAAATATACATAATAGGAACAGGATTGATTGGAGGATCCATAGCGTTGGATATCAAAAGTCTGTACGATACTGTTGTGATTTTCGGAATTGACGCCAATGAAAAAAATCTGCAAGAAGCAATCCAATTAGGAATTATTGATAAAAAAGCGACTACTGACGATTTGAGTACAGCAGATTTAGTAATCGTTGCTGTGCCAGTGGATATTGGTTTAGTAATTTTGCCTGAAATATTAGATAAAATTGGAGCAAAAACTTTAGTTATTGATGTTGGTTCGACGAAACTTCCAATTTGTGAAGCAGTAGCCAATCATAAAAACAGACATCATTTTATGGCGACACATCCAATCGCTGGAACTGAATTTTCAGGTCCGAAAGCCGCTATAAAAGGATTGTTTGAAGGCAAAACCAACATCATTTGCGAAGTCGAAAAAACGACTTTCCAATTACAGGAAAAAGCGATGGATTTGTTCAAAAAATTGGGAATGCGCATTCGTTATATGGATCCGAAATCGCACGATAAACACATTGCTTATGTATCGCATTTGTCGCACATCAGTTCTTTTATGTTAGGAAAAACTGTTATCGAAAAAGAAAAAGACGAACGCGATATTTTTGATATGGCGGGTAGCGGATTTGAGAGTACGGTGCGTTTAGCTAAAAGCTCGCCTGCGATGTGGACACCCATTTTCAAACAAAATAAAAAACATATTGTAAAAAGTTTGAACGAATACATCTCCAATTTGACCCATTTTAAAGAACTATTAGAAAACGAGAAGTATGAAGAAGTGTTTAACGAAATGCAAAATACGAATAGAATTAAAGAGATATTGAAATAGAACATAGAACATAGAACATAGAAAATAAAGTATAGATGTTTGCGGTGTCTATTTTCTATATTCTTTACTCTATATTCTCAAATTAAAAATTATGGAAAACAACAAAGAAATGAAAACGTGGTTAAATGATTTCCATTTAGCGCATCCGCTGGTAATAGCCGGACCTTGTAGTGCAGAAACCGAAGAGCAGGTATTAAAAATTGCACACGAATTAAAAGATTCGGATGTGAGTATTTTTCGAGCCGGAATTTGGAAACCGCGTACACGTCCGGGTGGATTTGAAGGCGTTGGTGCCATCGGTCTAAAATGGCTGCAAAAAGCAAAAGCCGAAACGGGCTTACTAATGGCAACAGAAGTAGCCAATGCAGCTCATGTTAAATTGGCTTTAGAACACGATATCGATGTGTTGTGGATTGGCGCTCGAACTACCGTAAATCCTTTTGCCGTTCAGGAAATCGCCGATGCTTTGCAAAATACAGACAAAATTGTATTGGTAAAAAATCCGGTAAATCCCGATTTGGCGTTATGGATTGGTGGCGTTGAGCGATTGTACAATGCCGGAATAAAAAAATTGGGTGTTATCCACAGAGGGTTTTCTACTTATGAAAAAACCAAATACCGAAACATTCCCGAGTGGCAAATTGCCATTGAATTGCAAAGTCGTTTTCCCGATTTGCCATTAATTTGTGATCCATCTCATATTACAGGCCAACGAAATATGATTCAGGAAGTGTCGCAACAAGCACTCGATTTAAATTACGACGGATTAATGATTGAAACCCATACCGATCCCGATAACGCATGGAGTGATGCAGCACAGCAAGTAACACCTACAGTTTTGAAACAAATTTTTGAAGATTTGAAGGTCAAAAAAATTACCACAGATGAGGATGATTACAATACCGAGATGATAAAACTCAGGGCCAATATAGATATTGCGGATACCAAATTATTAGAAATATTGGGCAACCGAATGAAGGTAGCAGAAAAAATTGGTGCGTTGAAAAAAGCAAAAAATATTGCCGTATTACAAAATAAAAGGTGGAATGAAATTCTGGGAAGAATGATTCTCGACGGAGAAGAAAAAGGGCTAAGCGAAGAATTTATTCTTAAATTATTCAAAGCCATTCATCAGGAAAGTATCACACATCAGGAGAAAATCATTAATCAATTATGAATTGTAAATTGTGAATTATGAAATAGAATAGTGTAATTTTGTCATTCACAATTTATAATTCACAATTCACAATTATTAAATGACAGGCTTAGTTTATAAATCTACCGGAAGTTGGTACACAGTTAAAACAGAGGACGGTTCGTTTTTGGAATGTCGCATCAAAGGAAAATTCCGGATGCAAGGCATCAAAAGCACCAATCCAATTGCTGTTGGCGATGTGGTCGATTATGAACTCGAAGCAACTACCGATGTCACGACTGGAACGATTAACACTATTCACGACAGGAAGAATTATATCGTTCGTAAATCGGTTAATTTATCCAAACAAACCCATATCATTGCGGCGAATATTGATGTTGTTTTTCTATTGATAACGATAAACAATCCGCCAACAACTACCAGTTTTATCGATCGATTTTTAGTCACTGCCGAAGCATATGGCATAGAAGCCGTTTTGGTTTTTAATAAAATTGACACATTTGACGACGCTACTTTAGACGAACAAATGTATTTGCAACACGTGTATCAGGAAATTGGATACAAATGCTTGCGCGTTTCTTCCACAGCCAAAAAAGGATTGGACGAAATAAAGTCCATGATGATAGGAAAAGTCTCGATGTTTTCGGGACATTCAGGCGTTGGGAAATCGACTTTAGTCAATGCATTAGAACCGACTTTGGATTTAAAAACCAAAACCATTTCCGAACAAAGCAAACAAGGACAACATACGACCACATTTGCCGAAATGTACGATTTGAGTTTTGATGCTAAAATTATCGACACACCAGGAATCAAAGGTTTCGGAATTGTCGATATGGAAAAGGAAGAAATCAGTGGGTATTTTCCTGAATTTTTTAAGTTGAAAGACCAATGTAAATTCAACAATTGTTTGCATAAAGAAGAACCACGTTGCGCTATCAAAGCTGCATTAGAGAAAGACGAAATCGCATGGTCGCGCTACAATAGTTATCTTAAAATATTGGAAGGTGATGACGAACATTACCGTCAAGATGTGTATAATGACGATAGAATCATAAGTGATGAAACTCGGAAATAGCCCAAAGTCAAAAGTCATAAAGTCAAAAGTAAAATGGCTTTCGACTTTCGACTTTTTACCTTTAAGACTACAATAATGAAAGCCGTAATCCAAAGAGTT
>JANNCY010000237.1:0-4378 GCA_031387085.1 Flavobacteriales bacterium
GTTTTTCCGCCAGCATTGGGTCCAGAGATTACAATAATTCTACTGTCTTTATTCAATTCGATAGTTTGCGGAAATGTTTTTTCTTTTTTAATTGTATTGTTCAAATACAAAATAGGATGGAAGGCATCTTTAAAATACAAGCGTTTTTCCTCACTGATTTTGGGTAAAATAGCATTGATTTTATTGGCATATTTTGCTTTGGAAGCGATTACATCCATAGCACTCAAAAAATCTTGATATTGTTTTAGTAAGTCTAAAAACGGACGAATATCATAGGAAAGTTGTTTTAATATTCGCGTAATTTCTTCACGTTCTTCGTATTCTAAATTGCTTAATTCACGGGAATATTGTAGCGTTGCTTCGGGTTCAATAAAAGCGATACTTCCAGTTTTTGAACTCCCCAAAATAGAACCTTTGACTTTTCGTCGGTACATTGCTAAAACCGCTAAAACGCGACGATTTTCGACAAAACTTTCTCTAATTTCATCTAAATATCCAAGTGAATTGTAATGTGTTAACGCCATTCCGAAACTCTGATTGACTTTCCCACGAACGAGATTCATGTCGCGGCGAATTTGCAATAAATCGGGTGAGGCATTGTCTTTTATTTCGCCATATTTATCTACAATTTCATCAATTTTTTGGATTATGAATTTGGTGTATTCCACTTGCAAAGCACTTTCGTTAAGCTTTGGATAATAGTCGTTAAACTTTTTAAAGAAAACCAGTAACGAATTTACTGTTTCTGAAAGTGTGGCGATTTTTCTAAAACTTCCTACTTCGAGAAAACTATCTTCGATTCCCAATAACTTTAAATCATTAGACAAATTATCAAAACCATGATTGGGAATGGCATTGTTATTAGAAAACGACGAGACATATTCCGACGTTTGCAGCAAGGCATTCATCAGCAATTCTTTGTCTTTAAAAGGAATAATCTCCAAAGCTTTTAGTTTACCAATTTCAGTGGTACAACTATCGGAAATAGTTTGTAAAATGGTAGTGAATTCTAAATCCTGAAGCGTTTTATCGGTAATTGAAATCATTTAGTTTTTAATTTCTATTGCAAAAATACGGAATAGTAAGGATTATTACACCGAGATGCACAGAGTTTTTCCACAGAGATCACAGAGGATTTGTACGGAGATTCACATAGCGGTTTTTAAAATTTGATATAGCTCTGTGCGCTCTGTGCTTCCTCGGTGTATCTCTGTGTAATGACGGAAAAATTATTGCACAGAGTTTCACAGCGTTTTTTCACAGAGATAAACAAAATAATTAATTATAATACTTTGTGAAACGCTGTGTTTTCTCTGTGTATCTTTGTGTAATAACATGCATAATATGAAAATCAACATACACCCTTCATGGCAAAATGAACTTTCAGCCGAACTTGAAAAGCCGTATTTCAAATCATTAGTTGATTTTGTAACCGAAGAATACGCTACTAATAAGTGTTTTCCAAAAGGGAATCAAATATTTGCGGCGTTCGATCATTGTGTGTTTGAAAATATAAAAGTAGTCATCATTGGTCAAGATCCATATCACGGTTTGGGTCAGGCGAATGGGCTTTGTTTTTCGGTTAATGACGGAATTGCTTTTCCGCCATCCTTGAGAAATATTTTTAAAGAAATTGAAGAGGATGTAAACGTTCCTTTTCCACAATCGGGTAATTTAAAACGCTGGGCAGATCAAGGCGTTTTGCTTTTAAATGCAACTTTAACCGTGAGAGAAAGCGAAGCAGGAAGTCATCAAAACAGAGGTTGGGAAACATTTACGGATGCTGTTATTCAACAAATCGTTACTAAAAAAGAAAAGGTGGTTTTCTTGCTTTGGGGTGCTTTTGCCAAGAAAAAAGGACACAAAATTGATCGGAATAAACACTTGGTTTTAGAATCGGGACATCCTTCTCCAATGAGTGCCAATCAAGGAAAATGGTTTGGGAATAAACATTTTAGTAAAACAAATGACTATCTCAAAAGTCAATCAAAAATACCCATTAATTGGTAAATTATAGTACCGTAAAATTATAATAACCAGAGGCATCTAAATTACCATCGTCTTCCGTTGTGTAGATGTTTAAAAAGAGATTGTTGTTGATGCTTTCAGAACGCAATTCTATTATTTGTGTTGATGAACTGTTGTATCCAAAGCTAATTCGATATTGCCCTAAGGAAGTCAATGGTAATCCAGCTCTAAATTCGTAACCATCACTTGACGGATAAAAATTAGCACTTGCGTAATAAAAACTTCCACCTGAAATACTTCCTGAAGTTACGTCGATAGTAGTTGGATTAACATCAATGATGTCCCACTCATTAGCCGTATTTCTTTTCTCTAAAAGGTACGTAAAATTAATGCTTGCGGCATTTCCGGTAGATTCTCGAACGTCTAATAAGTGGGTTTGATTGGGAACATTCAATAATCTATCGACGAAACAATTCAAGTAAATTTTATCATTTACATGATAGACAGCAGCCGTTTCAATACGAACTAAATCAGGAACGGTTACAAAAACATCTTTATAGAAAGTCGCGTCATTCGTGTCGCATGAGCTAACGAAGAAATTTAAAAGTAGCACACAAAAAAGATAATTTATTTTTTTCATAACGGTATTTTTTTAAAATCGATAACCAAAATTTAAACCAACAATCGATATAACATCGGGACTTTTTTTGCTATTTGTAAGGTTGGAGCCAAATCCGACAAGGAACTCAATAGCCCAAGCATCTTTTATGTACATTTTGTATCCCAAGCCACCACCTAGTCCGAAATCGGAATATTTAGATATTTCTGTAGAATAATAATCATTGCCACTAGCATCGGTTAATTTGACTATTTCTTTAAAATCACCACCATTTGATGAGGCGAAAACTTCAGCAAAATAATACCTTTTTTTGCTTTTAGAAAGCGCATACCGCACATAAGGATTGATTTCGTATTTGGGTAAATTGTTTCTCGAACTTTCATTAAAATCGTTCTTTGTATTAGTGCTACTTGAAAAATTGACATGCACTCCAACTGAAAAATCTTTACCTAGAAAACGTTCATAACTGACTCCGAATTTCCCAGATGTAATTACCGATAAGACATCAAATCGGATTTCATTTTTCTTTTTGTCAAATGTTGTTTCTTGGGTGGTTTCTTGCGCTTGAATTCCAATGGGAATAAAAAACAAAAGAAGCATTATTTTTTTCATATTAAAAATATTAAAGTAAGCTAATGTAGTAAAAAAGTAAGTAAGTAAAAAGCAATAAATTAATTTAAAGTTAGTGCTCCTAAAATACTTTCATGTAAAAAAGGACCACCTGGATAATGCGCTGTATAATCTAAATTCAGCCAAATTTGATTGCGTTCATCGATATGATAATGAATGGCTTCACCTTTGCTTTCATTGACAAAAAGCTCTTTTTTTATCAAATAATTTATGGCTTCAAATTCTTTTTTAGAACCGATGAGAATTTCCGGATAAATATGTCCGTCGGTGTGAATTAACCTCGGAACGCCGCCAATAGAGCGAATACACGCCGCCATTAAAATGGAGTGATCATCGCAATCTCCCGATAAATATTTTAATGATTCTGTTGCTGTTGCAATGTATTCTTTTCCTTTGGGATCGCTGACGTAATTCCAACGCGAATTGATTTCCTTAAAAACGGCAAAACACTGAATTAATGTAAAATAGTCATTATAACCTTTTACATTTTTAAAGTGCTTCGTTGTTGCCATTATAGCAAAATTTCTAACTTTTGGATTTTCAAATTCGATTGCATTGAGGATTTTCGATTTATTCGGAAATGGCAATAATTTGGAAATAATAATGTCTTGAGGATACGGATCATCCGACATCGAATACATCATATAGCGATAATCTTCAAAAACGCTTTTAAATCCATAACCGCCAAAAACAGTTCCGATAAAAAGTATCAATAGATACAAAAAAAGTGTAATAAGTGTGATTCTTCTCATGGCTCGTAAAATCAACTGTATAAGAACCACAATGAGAATGAATAAAAATATTCTGTCCAAATGTATTGGCAAATGGAAGTCAATTAAATTTTGATGTGCAATTAAGAATAGGGGAATTGTCAATAAAATATTTAGAACAAAAATAATTATCATATCCCAAGGTTTTTTAACCGTGAGTTTGTTTTTGATATACAAATAATAAAGTTTTGTTTTTTCTATCATCTTAAGCAAAAATCATAAAGCTAGATGGCAATTACAATTGATGCAAAAGTACCTCTTTTATCAATAATTTTCAGGTCAAATAATTGATTTTGAATTTTTAACAGCATTGCTGACGTTACTGATTTTTGAGACCACTCTGTTAAACTAAGCCATTCCTGAATATCATTTATTTTTTGATGATAATTTT
>JANNCY010000018.1:0-16511 GCA_031387085.1 Flavobacteriales bacterium
GTAAATTTGTATCATAATAATTACTAAATTTATACTTATGAAAAATACAGTTTTACACAAAGCCAATACAAGAGGACATGCCGATCACGGGTGGTTGAATGCATACCATAGTTTTAGTTTTGCCAGTTGGTACAATCCAGACCGAGTGCAATTCGGAATGTTGCGCGTTTTAAATGACGATACAGTTGCAGCCGGAATGGGTTTCGGAAAACATCCACACGACAATATGGAAATCATTACCATTCCGTTGGAAGGCGATTTAGCGCATAAAGACAGCATGGGAAATGAAGCAACCATTAAAAGTGGCGATGTGCAGGTGATGAGTGCCGGAACCGGAATTCAACACAGTGAATTCAATCCGAATCACGATAAACAAACAAAATTATTGCAAATTTGGGTATTCCCAAAAATTAGAAATGTAGATCCTCGCTATCAACAAATCACTTTGAATCCCGAAGACAGAAAAAACAAATTGCAACAAATCCTGTCTCCAAATGCCGATGATGATGGCGTTTGGATTCACCAAGATGCTTGGTTTCACATGGGGAAATTCGATAAAGAAATGACTTTGGATTACACCATCAAAAAAGAAGGCAACGGCGTTTATGCTTTTGTAATAAAAGGCGATGTTACGATTAATGGTGAAAAACTAGAAACCCGAGATGGATTGGGAATTTGGGATACTGATAAATTAAATATTCAAGTTACTAAAGGTGCTGAATTATTACTTTTGGAAATTCCTATGGAACAATAATTTTTATGTCATTTCGACCATCGGGAGAAATCACATAATATTAATTCTCTTTATGTGATTTCTCCTTCGTCGAAATGACAAACAACAAAACAAAACTATTATGAACGAAGAAGTACAACTAAAAATTAACGATAAAAATGGCTTTTTTTATATTGATGTGAACGGAAAACACGAAGCCATGATGACGTTTGTTTTTGCAGGAGCAGACAAAATTATCATCGACCACACCGAAGTCCATCCCGAAAATGAAGGCAAAGGGTTTGGTAAAAAAATGCTGACCAAAGCGGTCGCATATGCACGAGAAAAAAAAATAAAAATCATTCCGCTTTGTCCTTTTGCAAAAAGTATGTTCGACAAAGTTCCTGAATTTAGAGACGTTTTATAACTATAAAATTACAATTATGGACGCAGCTGATTTAAAAAAAGAATATACTAATGGTGAAGTGACCATTGTATGGCAATCTGGAAAATGCATTCACTCTGCCAATTGCGTAAAAAACAATCCCGATGTTTTCAAACCAAAAGAAAAACCATGGATCGTTCCTGAAAATTCAACTACCGATAAAATAATTGAAACGATAAACAAATGTCCGTCGGGCGCTTTAACGTATTACATGAATAACGAAAAATGAGAAAAATTATAGCTTTTGGAGGCTCATCGAGCAAGAATTCCATCAACAAACAATTGGCGACGTATGCGGCGAATTTGTTTCAAAATGCAACTGTAGAAGTATTGGATTTGAACGATTACGAAATGCCTGTTTTTTCAGTTGATAAAGAGAAAGAACACGGCATTCATAATTTAGCGCATGATTTTTACGCCAAAATAGGAAGTGCCGATTTAATTGTAGTTTCTTTAGCAGAACACAACGGTGCTTATTCTTCGGCATTTAAAAACATTTTGGATTGGGCTTCGCGCATCGACAATAAAACCTTTCAACAAAAACAAATGTTATTATTGGCCACTTCTCCAGGCGCAAGAGGCGGAAGTACTGTTTTGGAAATTGCATCTAAAAGATTTCCATTTCAAGGTGCTTATGTAAAAGGCATTTTTTCATTGCCAACTTTCTATGAAAATTTCGATGCTGTGAATGGTATCATCAATTTAGAATTGAAAAATCAGCTACTAGAAATCATCCATGCGATTGAAATCTAAGTAACTTGTCATTTCGACGAAGGAGACCCGAGAGTTTTGCTCGAACAGGCGAAGCAAATCACATCAAGTTATTCAGATTATGAGATTTCTCCTTCGTCGAAATGACAATATTATAAATATAAGGTTAGCAAAGAAGCCAAAAGCAACTTTCCAGCCCCGATTGCAGCAATCCGCCATGCGGTGCGAAAAGCGGGAAAATGGAAACCAAAAAAACCCAAGCCTTTCCGCTCCTAAAAAAATTACTATTTTTGCTGTTCCAATTATTAAAACAAACAGATGAAAGCATACATTTTCCCCGGTCAAGGCGCACAATTCACAGGAATGGGCAAAGACTTATACGACAATTCAACAGTCGCCAAAGATCTATTCGAAAAAGCCAACGAAATTTTAGGATTCCGAATTACAGACATTATGTTTGAAGGCTCCGCCGAAGAATTAAAAGAAACCAAAGTAACCCAGCCTGCCGTTTTTTTGCATTCGGTTATACTTGCCAAAACATTAGATAATTTTAAACCCGATATGGTAGCCGGACATTCTTTAGGTGAATTTTCGGCATTGGTTGCCAACGGTACATTATCATTTGAAGACGGATTGCGATTGGTTTCAAAACGTGCTCTTGCCATGCAAAAAGCGTGTGAGATTACACCTTCTACAATGGCTGCTGTTTTGAATTTGGACGATAAAATTGTAGAAGACATTTGTGCTTCGATTGATGGTATTGTAGTGGCAGCAAATTATAATTGTCCAGGACAATTAGTAATTTCCGGCGAATACGCAGCAGTAGAATTGGCTTGTGAAAAAATGAAAGAAGCCGGAGCGAAACGTGCCTTAATTTTACCAGTTGGTGGTGCATTTCACTCGCCAATGATGGAACCCGCAAGAGAAGAATTAGCCGCAGCTATTGAAGCAACTACCTTTGCTACTCCGATTTGTCCCGTATATCAAAATGTAACAGCGAGTGCCGTTTCATCTCCAGAAGAAATTAAAAAAAATCTAATTATTCAGTTGACAGCTCCTGTTCGATGGACGCAATCGGTGCAACAAATGATAAAAGATGGCGCCACCAGTTTTACAGAAGTGGGTCCGGGAAGAGTATTAGTGGGATTGGTTGGAAAAATCAACAATGAAGTGGAAACAATTTCAGCTTAAGTTAGTTCGCAGTAGCAGTTTTCAGAATAAAACAATTAAAGAATGTAATCCCCATGAACGATTTGTTCGTGGGGATTTTTTATATTTGGAAATCAAAGAAAACACTATGTCTACTATCCTTCAATTACTACAAAAGACGAAAGAGGTTAAAGTTATTGATTCCGATATTGATTATTCCGAATATATAGCTATTGATTTATCTGCGAATAATGATGATTTAGCGAAAATTGATATCACTTGCGCAGCTGAATTTGAAACCTACATTGAAAATTATCTTTCCGAAAAAAATGCAAAAGTGGCTTTTGGTGGTTATCAGGAAATGAGAGCTATTTACCAAAGAAGTTCCGTTTTTAAAAATGACATAACAAACGAAAGAAATATTCACATTGGTTTGGATTTATGGATAAAAGCCGGAACAAAAGTGTTAGCCGCTTTGGATGGAACCATCCACAGTTTTCAAAACAACACTGCACTTGGCGATTATGGTCCTACAATTATTTTAGAACACCAAATAGAAGACAATGTATTTTATACTTTGTATGGTCATTTGAGTTTGGAAAGTTTAATGGATAAAACTGTGGGAGCGTCTATAAAAAAAGGCGCAACCATTGCAACATTAGGTAATTGGCCAATAAACGGCGATTATGCTCCTCATTTACACTTTCAAATTATCTTGGATATGCAAGGCAAAACTGGAGACTATCCCGGAGTTTGCAATATAAAAGACTTGTCCATGTATTTTGAAAATTGTCCCGATCCGAATTTGTTATTGAAAATTCATGAATAACTTCTTAGGTACGATGAAGTGGAAACGATTTGATTGTAAACAAGAATAAATTATAGATAACAATTCTCAAATGCTATCTGTTTGTGAGAATTTTTATTTTTTCTTAAAATTAATAATAAAAACGCCCAAGATTATTAATGATGTTGCGATAATAAAATCGATAGTAATTACTTCATTCAAAAGCAACCAGCCCAAGAAAACAGCGATAATCGTATTGATGTAATTCAGAATAGAAACTTGTAATGCGGTCACTCTTTTTAAGGCATAATGGTAACAAAAAAACGCCAACACCGAACCAAAAACAGCTAGGTATAACGTTGCTGCCATACTGCGAAAACTCCAATGATTGAAATCTACATTTGGTGAAAATATAAAGGCGAGAATCAATTGTATTACAGTTGCAATCGAAAATTGATAAAATAAATTCAGGGCAATGTTGTTGGATTTATGGGTGTGCTTTTTTAAAAAAATGGTTCCTGCCGACCAACTTAAAATAGCAATACTTAAAAACATCATTCCTGTTTTATAATTGGGATCAAGTATCTCACCTAATCCTTCTTTAAAAATAAAAACAACACCAAGAAATCCTAGAAGAACTCCGATAAATCCTTGCCAAGTTGGTTTTTGAATTCGGAAAAATATACTTCCAATAAAAATAACTACTGGCGACAAAGCACTCATGATAGACGTTAATCCACTTGGCAATGATTGTTCAGCAATAGTTGTAAATCCGTTTGCAACGACAATCATTAAAATTGCGGGAATAAATTGGTATTTGAAATTGTTCCAGCCAATCCAAGAAAGCTCTTTTTTAAAAAGCAAAAAAACCAAGATAATTAGCGCTGCAATTCCTTGTCGGATGGACGTAACATACCAAGGTTGTATGGTTTCTACAGCGACACGAATTCCCAAATAAGTAGTTCCCCAAACTACCGAAACAACAATTAAACAGAAGAGTAATTTTAAATCGGCTTTTTGGTTCATGCTTTACAAATTGGAATCGATTGGGTTTTTAATTTGGGGAATGGAGTACTGAAAAAGAAATTAACTTCTAATTTTTTGCTCCCATTTCCAGGCACTAAGTAAGCTATCTTCCAAACTGGTTTGTGCTTTCCAACGCAAAACAGTATTGGCTTTATCGGTATTGGCATAAGCTGAAATGACATCGCCTTCCCTTCTTCCAACGATTTGATAGTTTAACTTTTGATTTGAAACTTTTTCAAAAGCGGTAATCACTTCCAAGACCGAACTTCCTGTTCCAGTTCCGAGATTAAAGGTTTCTACTTTTGCATTATTTTGTTTGTTTAGCAAACGCTTCATAGCAACAACGTGCGCTTTCGCTAAGTCGACAACATGAATATAATCGCGAACTGCAGTTCCGTCTGGTGTTGGATAATCGTTCCCAAAAACCGATAGTTTTTCACGCAATCCAATAGCTGTTTGTGTAATAAATGGCACTAAATTTTGTGGTGTTCCAATTGGTAATTCTCCGATTTCAGCACTTTCATGCGATCCAATCGGATTAAAATAACGCAATAAAATCGAATTCAGATTTGTGACTTTAGCAACATCATTTATTATTTCTTCACCGATTTGTTTGGTATTCCCGTAAGGAGAAATGGCAGGTTGTACAGAAGCATCTTCGGTAATCGGCATTTTTTCGGCTTGACCGTAAACTGTACAGGAAGAACTGAAGATAAAATTAGGATTGGCTAATGCAGTTAATTCTTGCAATATATAAACCAACGTATTGATGTTGTTTTCATAATACAACAACGGATTTTCAACACTTTCTCCAACTGCTTTTGAAGCGGCAAAATGAATCACTCCGGCAACATCATTATGTATTTTAAAGAAATTTTGTACCGAGGATTTATCACGTAAATCCATTTTTTCAAAAACGGGTTTTTTAGTGGTGATTTTTTCAATTCCGTTTAAAACACTCTCCGATGAATTGGAAAGATTATCAATTACGACCACATCAAAACCTTCATTTTGCAATTCAACAACGGTGTGTGAACCAATAAATCCTAAACCTCCTGTTACTAGTATTTTCATTTTTTTTGAGAAAATAGAAAAAAGAGAATAGAAAATAGATGGACTAATTTAGAAAGTCTATTTTCTATATTCTATGCTCTTTTCTCTTTATTTTAAATATTCTAAAATGCTATCTGTAATAAATGTAATCTGTTCGTCATCCAATTCGGTGTGCATTGGCAAAGCTATTACTTCTTTGCACAATTGATTTGTTACAGGAAAATCTGATTCTTTGTAACGAGAATCAGTATACGCTTTTTGACTGTGCAACGGAATTGGGTAATAAATCGCACACGGAATCGATTTGCTTTGTAAATGTTCTAATAAACCATCTCGTTTTCCATTAGTAATTCGAATTACATATTGATGAAAAACGTGACAATCACAGGCATCACAAATAGTTGGAGCGATGATGCTCGGATTTACATTCAAAGCCAAACTGTATTTTCTTGCGGCATTTTGACGTGCTTTATTGTAAGAATCTAAGAGTGGTAATTTCGCTTTTAAAACGCCCGCTTGAATACTATCCAAACGCGAATTTACGCCTACCACATCATGATGATAACGTTCGTACATTCCGTGATTTGCAATGCCTCGTAAGGTGTGCGCCAAAGCGTCATCATTGGTGAAAATTGCTCCACCATCGCCATAACATCCTAAATTTTTAGAAGGAAAAAAAGACGTTGCACCAACATGTCCAATCGTGCCTACTTTCGTTTTAGTACCATTTTTAGAGGTATAATCGGCACCTATTGCTTGGGCATTATCTTCAATTACATACAAATTATGTTCAGCGGCAATTTCCATAATCGCATCCATATTGGCGGCGCGACCGAACAAATGTACTGGAACAATCGCTTTGGTTCTTGGAGTGATAGCGCGACGAATTCCGTCAAGGGAAATGTTCATATTGTTCAGTTCTACATCAACTAAAACTGGAGTTAATTGCAACAATGCGATCACCTCAACAGTAGCTGCAAAAGTGAAGTCGGCTGTAATTACTTCGTCACCTGGTTTTAAATCCAATCCCATCATGGCAATTTGCAAAGCATCGGTTCCGTTAGCACACGGAATCACATGTTTCACTCCCAAATAATCTTCTAAATTCTTTTGAAATTGATGAACCAATGGTCCGTTTATGTAGGTATTGGTTTCTAAAACTTCTTGAATCGATGCGTTTACTTCGTCTTTTATTTTTTCGTATTGACTTTTTAAGTCAACCATTTGTAGTTTTTTCATGCTGTAAAATTAGTATGCAAAAATAAGAATTAAAAGTCAACAATTATAAGTCGTAATTTTTTTATTTTACGTAGAAGATTTAGAGGCATTTTCCCGCTTTCGCCTTTATCTTTGTTCGTTCCTCTCAAAGGATACCGCTACAAATGAAATTCATCGAACACCAAAAAAATAAGCGCAATGTGAGATAATCGGGGCTAATATACCTTCGTTGAATGTAAAAATAAATTGCTTATTTTAGCCACACAAATAAACACGAATGCTTTTTCTCTACAACATAATCATTTTTTTGGCGTCGCAGATTATAAAACTAGTAGCACTTTTCAGTCCGAAAATGACGCTTTTTGTAAATGGAAGAAAAGAAGTTCTTTCAACTTTACAAAGCAAAATCAACGCAACTGACAAAACGATTTGGTTTCACGCTGCCTCACTTGGCGAATACGAACAAGGATTGCCTGTTATTGAAAAAATCAAAGCGCAATTTCCCAATCATAAAATAGTAGTAACGTTTTTTTCGCCATCAGGTTTTGAAGTTCGGAAAAACAATACAGTTGCAGATGTTACTATTTATTTGCCTTTAGACTCCAAATCAAATGCGAAAAAATTCATCGATTTAGTACATCCAGAAATGGTATTCTTTATTAAATATGAATATTGGCCAAATTACCTGAATGAACTTCAAAAGAAAAATATAAAAACGTATTTAATTTCGGGAGTTTTTCGGGAAAACCAAGCCTTCTTTAAATGGTACGGTAGTTTTTACAGAAATGCTTTGAAATCGTTTGATTACTTTTTTGTACAGAATGAAAGTTCTAAAAAGCTACTGCAAAGTATCGGATTTACTAATGTGAAAGTTTCTGGAGACACTCGTTTTGATCGTGTAGTTTCCATTTTAGAACGCAACAATTCTTTGGATTATATTGAAAATTTTAAAAATAATAAAACTATAATTGTTGTCGGGAGTTCCTGGCCAAAAGATGAAAATCTATTGGTAAATTACATTAACAATTCTTCTGATAATGTAAAATTTATTATTGCTCCTCATAATATCAAATCGGAACAAATTCTGGAATTGAAAAATGCGGTGACCAAAAAAACAATTTTATTTTCTGAAAAGGAAAACCAAAACCTATCGGAATTTAAAGTTTTCATTATTGATACTATAGGAATTTTAACTAAAATCTACAGTTATGCCGACATTGCTTATGTTGGTGGTGGTTTCGGAAACCCGGGTGTTCATAATATTTTGGAGCCTGCAACCTTCGGAATTCCGATTGTTATTGGACCAAATTATTCGCATTTTCCGGAAGCAATTGCTTTGGTGAATTTACAAGGTTGTGTTGCTATTACAACACAAAATGATTTGAATGAAACATTGGATTTGTTGCTTTCTGATGCTGTAATTCGTCACGAAAAAGGTCACATTTGTAGCACATTTGTTGAAATGAATAAAGGTGCAACTGATGTTATTCTCAATCATATTCTTAATGAAAACTTAAATTGATTTTATAAAAAATCTAAAAATGTAACTTGCACCTTTCTAAATTAAAAAAGTATGAAATTTTTAAAACTACTCTTCGTATTATTTGTTATTCAAGTTCAAGCGCAACAAGGAGGCATGTGGGTTCCTTCTCTTTTAAAGGGAATGAACGAAACCGAAATGAAAAACCTCGGAATGAAAATCACTGCCGAAGAAATTTATTCGGTAAATAAATCGAGTATAAAAGATGCCGTTCCACAATTTGATGGCGGATGTACTGCCGAGATGATTTCGGATAAAGGATTGCTTTTAACGAATCACCACTGTGGATTTGCTGCGATTCAAAATCATTCGACCGTTGAGCATGATTACCTTCGCGATGGTTTTTGGGCCTACAAAATGGAAGACGAATTACCTAACAAAGATATGGTAGTGATGTTTGTTATACGAATTGAAGATATCACTACAAAAGTTTTGCAAGGCGTTTCTACTCTTCCATCGGAAGCCGAAAAACAAAAGAAAATTCAATCTAACATCTCAGAGTTGAGCAATTCACTTCCTAAAGAAGCTTGGCAGGAAAATAAAATCAGAACCTTTTATGACGGAAATCAATATTTATTATTTGTTACAGAAACCTTTAAAGATATTCGATTTGTTGGAGCTCCACCAAGTTCCATTGGAAAATTCGGTTCCGACACAGACAACTGGGTTTGGCCACGACATACGGGCGATTTTTCCCTTTTCAGAATATACGCTGATAAGAACAATCATCCTGCTGCCTTTGCAACTGATAACGTGCCATACAAACCAAAATATTTCTTCCCGATTTCGATTTCTGGTTTAAAAGAAAATGATTTTTCTATGGTTCTGGGCTATCCGGGAAGAACTCAGGAATATTTACCTGCGGTTGCTGTAAATCAAATTGTAAACACATTGAATCCAGCTAAAGTTGAACTTCGTGATGCCACATTGAAAGTACAAGATCGTTTTATGCGAAAAGACCAGGCGATTAAAATTCAGTATGCTGCAAAATACGCCACGATTGCTAATTCATGGAAAAAATGGATTGGGGAAACAAAAGGTTTGAAAAAATCGAATGCGGTTGCAGCAAAACAAAAGTTCGAAACTGCCTTTCAGGAAAAAGTTATAAAAGCTGGAAAGCAATCAGAATATGGTAACTTACTTTCTGATTTTGAAAAAAATTATACTGAAATAAAAGACTACGCTTTGGCAAGGGATTACTTTTCTGAAGTTGTTTTGCGTAATTCAGAACTATTGTCTGTTGGATACAAACTATATCAATTAGAACAAATTTTTACTACAAAAGGTGAACAGGCTTTCACCGATAGAAAAACTAATCTTATAAATGGAATAGGCGATTTTTATCAAGACTATAATGTGGATGTGGATCGAAATGTGTTTGAGCAATTAATAGGTATCTATGCAGCTAAATCTCCGAATCAATTTTTACCTGAATCATTGAATAACATTGATGCTTCAAAATTAACGACTACTGTTTTTGAAAATTCAAAATTGACTTCTCTAACAACTTTTAAGGAATTATTAGATGGTGATTCGAAAACCGTACTCGAAAAAATCAATAACGACAAAGGGTATTTACTGGTAAAATCGATGGCAGATGCCTATACAAAAAATGTAGTTCCAAAATACGATGAATTGAATTTGAAGAATATTGCAACACAAAGATCGTATATGAAAGGTATATTGGAAATGTTTCCAAACAATAGGATTTTCCCGGACGCTAATAGTACGTTGAGAGTTACCTATGGTAAAATTAAAGGTTACAAACCAAACGATGCAATTTATTACGAACCGTTTACAACACTTGATGGCGTTATTGAAAAATACATTCCTGGTGATTATGAATTTGATCTCCCTCAAAAATTAATTGATTTGTACAACAAAAAAGACTTCGGGAAATATGGTTCAAATGGAAAAATGCCAGTTTGTTTTATAGCAACCAATCATACTACAGGAGGAAATTCTGGAAGTCCTGCTTTAGACGCGAAAGGCAATTTAGTAGGTTTAAATTTTGATAGAGTTTGGGAAGGAACAATGAGTGATATTTACTATTCTCCAGACATTTGCCGCAATATTATGGTGGATACACGATACGTATTATTCATAATTGATAAATTTGCAGGAGCTCAAAACATCATTAAAGAGTTGAAAATCATTGACTCACGTAAAAATAAATAAATTTTTAGCAATTTTAATTTCTGGCACGAAGTTTGTAAAAGGAAGTTCCGGAATTCAAAGAGAAAATTTTTAAAAAAAGTTAAATAAAAGTTTTTCCAATAAAAAAAAATTATATCTTTGCTCCGAATTAATAATTAACCTTTTATAATAATTAAGATGAAAAAAGTATTTTTAAGTTTAGCTATCGTTGCTGCATTAACTGTAGTATCTTGTAAACAAGCTGATGCAAATGCAGAAGCTACTGCTGACACAACTGCTGTTGACACAACTGCTACTGTAGAAGCTGCTCCAGTTGATACAACTGCTGCTGACACAACTGCTGCTGCTCCAGCTGCTGACGCAACTGCTGCTCCTGCTAAAGAAGAAGCAAAAAAATAATTAGAAACTAATTATTTTTTTAAAAATTTTAAAGTCATCTGCTTACGCGTGATGGCTTTCTTATTTTATAGTAATTCCAATTTTATTTTATTGGAATTTTTTTATGAATGTATTTAAATAAAAAATCCTCACACGTTAAACGCATGAGGATTTTTGTACTCAGAGCGGGACTTGAACCCGCACGAACATTGCTGTTCACTGGATTTTAAGTCCAGCGTGTCTACCAATTTCACCATCCGAGCAGTTTGAAATTAATTAATTTCATATGGTAAAGAGCGAAAAACGGGGCTCGAACCCGCGACCTCGACCTTGGCAAGGTCGCGCTCTACCAACTGAGCTATTTTCGCATTTCAAATTTTGCAAGAACAACAATACTTATTCGGTATTGCGGAGGCAAATGTAATACTAAAAATGAATTATACAAAGGTTTTTACTAAAAAAATAAGTAGAAAAAGGTAACCTATTGAAAACCCTTTCTTTACTTTTTTTGCAACATTCTTTTTATCTCATTTAATTTCATTAGAGCTTCAACAGGAGTTAATGTATTGATGTCTAAATTTAATATCTCTTCTTTTATTTCTTCTAATAATGGATCATCGAGATTAAAAATACTCAATTGCATCTCGTCCTTTGTTGCCTTAATACCATTCAACACATCACTAGAATGATCTTTTTCCAATTTCTTTAAAAGTTTTTGTGCTTTTTGAATTACCAACTGCGGCATTCCAGCCATTTTTGCAACATGTATTCCAAAACTATGAGCACTTCCTCCTTTAACTAATTTTCGAATAAAGAGTACCGTGTCTTTTAATTCCTTTACAGAAACGTTATAATTTTGAATTCGAGTCAACATTTCACTCATCTCATTCAATTCATGGTAATGCGTCGCAAATAACGTCTTTGGTCGCGCTGGATTTTCGTGTAAAAATTCGGCAATTGCCCAGGCAATAGAAATACCGTCATACGTACTGGTTCCCCTTCCAATTTCATCTAAAAGTACTAAACTTCTATCTGAAATATTATTTAATATCGACGCTGTTTCATTCATCTCTACCATAAAAGTAGATTCGCCCATCGATATATTATCACTGGCTCCAACTCTGGTAAAAATTTTATCTACAATTCCCATTCGAAGTGCATCAACAGGAACAAAACTTCCCATCTGCGCCAATAAAACGATTAATGCTGTTTGTCTTAATATAGCTGATTTACCGGACATATTTGGACCCGTAATCATAATTAATTGTTGGGTTTCTCTATCTAAAAAAACATCATTAGCAATATACGGAACGCCAACAGGTAGTTGCTTTTCAATAACAGGATGACGTCCATTTGTAATTTCTAAATCGAATGATTCGTCCAAAACCGGACAAACATAATGGTTGTCGATTGCTAGTTGTGTAAAAGAAGACAAACAATCCAATTGCGCAACTAAATTTGCATTTAGCTGAACCGGTTTTATATAGGTTGCAATCCAAGAAACCAATTCCTCAAAAAGTTGCCCTTCAATTTGATGGATTTTTTCTTCAGCTCCAAGAATTTTTGTTTCATATTCTTTTAGTTCTTCGGTAATGTATCTTTCGGCATTTACTAAGGTTTGTTTTCGAATCCATTCTGCTGGAACCTTATCTTTATGTGTATTTCGAACTTCAATATAATAACCAAAAACATTATTAAAAGATATCTTTAAAGACGATATTCCGGTTCTTTCCGATTCTCTTAATTCGATACCTTCCAAATACTCCTTTCCAGAAAAAGCAATCGCACGCAATTCATCTAACTCTGCATTAATTCCTTTAGCAATGGCATTCCCTTTTGCAATCGCTACAGGAGCATCCTGATTTAGCGTTAATTTTATTTTCTCCCGAAGCAAATCACAAGCATGCAAACTATCTCCAATAACTCTAACCGCATCTTGTTTACTTTCAAGTGCTAAAGTCTTAATTGGAATAATAGCATCTAATGAATCTTTAAGATAAATTACTTCTCGGGGCGAAACCCTTCCAGCAGCAATTTTAGATATCAATCGTTCCAAATCAGAAATTTGTTTGATCTGATATTGTATTTTTTGAAGTACTGCTTGATTTTCTTTGAAATAAGCTACTACTTCATGCCTACTTCTTATCTTATTAATTTCTTTTAAAGGTAGTGCCAACCAACGCTTGAGCAATCTTCCTCCCATTGGAGACAGCGTTTTATCGATAACATCTAATAAAGTAACTGCGTTAGGATTGTAGCTATGATACAATTCCAAATTTCGAATAGTAAATCGGTCCATCCAAACATAAGCATCTTCTGCAATACGTTGAATGGAGGTTATATGTTGAATCTTATTGTGTTGTGTTTCTGACAAATAATACAAAATTGCTCCAGAGGCAATAATTCCGTCATGCAATTCCTCAATTCCAAATCCCCTTAAGGAATTGGTTTGAAAATGTTTTGTCAATATATCTTCGGCATAATCTTCTTGAAAAATCCAATCTTCCAAAAAAAATGCATTAAAATCGTCGCCAAAAGTTTCACGAAATTGATTTTTATTGTTTTTCTGAATTAATACTTCACTGGGATTGAAGTTTTGAAGTAACTTATCAATATACTCGTCATTTCCTTGAGCTGTTAAAAACTCACCTGTAGAAACATCCAAAAAGGAAATCCCAAGTTGCTTTTTTCCAAAATAAATTGCTGCTAAAAAATTATTGGTATTTGATTGTAAAACTTCGTCGTTCATGGCGACTCCCGGAGTCACTAGCTCAGTCACACCTCTTTTTACAATTGTTTTCGTCATTTTAGGATCTTCGAGTTGATCACAAATGGCTACTCGAAGTCCGGCTTTTACTAACTTTGGCAAATACGTATTTAAAGAATGGTGCGGAAATCCCGCTAGTGCCGTTTCTGTTTCAGAGCCTGCGCCACGCTTGGTTAAAACTATTCCTAAAATTTTAGAAGCTCTAATAGCATCTTCTCCAAAAGTCTCATAGAAATCACCTACACGAAATAACAGACAAGCATCGGGATACTTTCTTTTTATCTCGTTGTATTGTTTCATTAAAGGTGTTTCCTTACCGCTATGTTCTTTTGATGCCAATTAAATTTAATTTTAAAAATGAGTTTACGAATTTAATTATTTAATATTAATTTTTGCCATTAACATTTCATTTAATAAAAATTTAAAATTCATTGTGATGTTTACTATTTATTTTGTTTAAGTTTGTCCTGTTAAACAATAAAACTTATAAATAAAATGAAAAAAATATTATTATTATCTCTGCTAGTTGCTTTTGGTACAATGACATCAAATGCACAAACTAAAGCGAAAACAACTGCTAAAAAAGCAAAAACTGAAAACTCTGGAAGTTCAAAAGTGATAACTCCGGTTATAGAAGGAGCTGGAATGGTTTTCGAAAATGAAACAATTGATTACGGTACAATTCCTCACAATGCTGACGGAAAAAGAGAATTCGTTTTCACTAACAATGGTAACAAACCATTAATTATTGAAAGCACTCAAGGATCATGTGGTTGTACAGTTCCAACAAAACCTGAAGGTCCAATTGCTCCTGGTGCAAAAGCAACTATAGGTGTAAAATATGCTACAGATAGAGTTGGTCCATTTACAAAAACAGTTACTGTAAAATCTAACGCTGCAGGTCAAGAAACTAAAGTTCTTACTATAAAAGGTACTGTTGAAGCGGATGCTCCAGGAACTCCAGCTGCTGAACCAGTAAAAAGCTAAATAGCTAAAAATAAATAATACTAAAGCTCTCATTTTTTGAGAGCTTTTTTTTTTGAATATATTTGTAAAAAAAAGATGCGAAAGCTTGATAACAGTGAATTAGAAAGAAAATCAGTAGCTGATTTTAAATCCGCAGAAAAAACTCCGATTATCATCATCTTAGATGACATTAGAAGTCTGCACAATATCGGTTCTGTTTTTAGAACTTCCGATGCTTTTTTAATAGAAAAAATTTATTTGTGTGGCATTACTGCAATTCCACCAAATAAAGAAATACACAAAACGGCTCTAGGCGCAACCGAAACCGTCGATTGGGAATACTGCGAGAATGTTGCAAATGTCATCCAAAAACTAAAAATAGAAAATGTGGCTCTTTACGCCATCGAACAAGTGGAAAACTCCATCATGTTGAATGATTTTATTGCGACAAAAGACAAAAAGTACGGTTTGGTTTTTGGGAATGAAGTTTTTGGCGTTTCACAAAAAGCGATTGAATTGTGCGATGGCACTATCGAAATTCCGCAATTAGGAACAAAACATTCTTTAAATATATCCGTTAGTGTCGGAATTGTTGTTTGGGATTTGTTTCAAAAAATGAGTTGATTTTATATTTTTTTCTGCATCTCATTCAGAATAAAAATATAATCTTTTTGATTTTTTACAAAGTCTTTATCAGAAACATCAATCACCAAAACATTCAAATCTTTTTGCGTTTTGATATAATCTAAATAACCATTATTTATTTTTTCAAGATAATTTTTAGAAATTTCTTGTTCGTAACTTCTACCTCTTCGCTTAATGTTTTGCAATAAGGTATCCGTATTCTGGTATAAATAAACGTACAAATCGGGCTTCGGCATTTCCTTATATATGATATCAAAAAGGGTTCTATACAATCGAAACTCATCTTCAGAAAGCGTCACTTTTGCAAAAATCAACGACTTGAAAATATGATAATCGGCAACTATAAAATCCTTAAACAAATCGAATTGTGCCAAATCATCAGATATTTGTTGGTACCTATCCGCCAAAAAAGACATCTCTAACGGAAACGCATAACGATTGTGGTTTTTATAAAACTTTGGAAGAAAAGGATTGTCGGCAAATCGTTCTAATACAATCTTAGCATTAAAATCTTCCGCAATTTTAGAAGCAAGTGTGGTTTTCCCTGCGCCAATGTTTCCTTCAATTGCTATGTAATTATATGAACTTAAGTCAATAGTATCAATAGGTATTGAAAGTTTTGAAACTGGCAAACACTTCCCTTTATCTTTACAATTATGGATGATTTCTGAAATTGTCGTTTTATCAATCGGACAGACCCAATTCGATATCAATTCCTGCATTGGCAATAAAACAAACAATCTTTCTTTAAATAGAGGATGTGGAATCGTTAAGTTTTCGGTTTGAATTATTTCTTCATCAAAAGCGATGATGTCTATATCTATAATTCTAGATTGATATTGATTTGTAGCAGCTCTTTCCCTTCCCATTTTAGCTTCCACTTTTATGTTTTTTTTTAAAAGTTTGGAAGCAATAAGATTCGTATGCATTACAACAACACAATTGTAAAAACTATCG
>JANNCY010000021.1:0-18715 GCA_031387085.1 Flavobacteriales bacterium
ACCAAAGAAGGTGCGTTAGTTCAAATTACCGATATTAATTTAGACCGATTGATTGAAATCAGTGCAAAATACGGTGCTACTATTTTTAATGGTGATGATTTATATAGTGCCGATGTTGATATTTACGCTCCATGTGCGCTTGGTGCTACAATAAATGACGATACCGTTTATAAAATAAAAGCGAAAGTAATCGCTGGAGCTGCCAACAATCAATTGGCTAATGAAAATATACACGGTCCGATTTTACAAGAAAGAGGTATCGTTTATGCTCCCGATTTTCTAATCAATGCTGGTGGAATAATCAATGTTTACGGTGAAATTGCGCATTACGGTAAAGAAGAAGCCATGCGTAGAACAGAAAACATCTACAACACCACATTAGAGATTTTTGATTATGCTTTAAAAAATAAATTAACGCCTCAAAAAGCGGCAATGGCATTGGCAGAAATTAGAATCGAACAAAGAAAAAAAGAAAACGCTAAATAGAGAAGTGTTTTAAAAAATAGTTTTATTTTTGCAGAGCGAAAGAGCTTTTTCTTTCGCTCTTTTAATTTATAAAGTTCTTACACGTGTTAAACAGAAGACATATTCGAGTTAAAGTGATGCAATCCATTTATGCCATGCATCAAAATGGTTCTGATGATATTGAAAAAGAGGAGAAATTCCTGAACTACAGTGTCGAAAGTATAATGGATTTGTATTTAATCATGTTGTCTTCCTTAATCGAATTACAGCGAAAAGAAACCACATTCATTGAGCTTTCGAGTAAAAAGCATCTCGCCACTTTAGAAGAACGTAAACCCAACACCAAATTTATCAATAATGCTATTCTGCAACTTTTGAAAGAAAGTAGCGCGATTGATTCGGCTATTATGGCCAAAAAAATTAGCAATTGGTCTGCCAATGATGATGCGATTTTGTTATTACTTCAAGACGTTAAACAAAGCGATGTTTATGGTGACTACATGAAATCAAAAGAAACAAATTTCGAAAAAGACAAGCAGTTCATCATCGATTTGTTTACCGAAGTCATAGCGCCAAACGAAAAATTATACAATTATCTCGAAGATTATAAATTAACTTGGGTGGATGATATTCCGGTGGTGAACACCAAAATTTTAAAACAATTAAATCAAATTTCGGAAAAAGAAAGCGCTTTTAAACTTTCAAAATTGTTTAAAGACGAAGAAGATAAAGAGTTTGTGAATTTACTTTTTAGAAAAACGGTATTGAATGAAACTGAATTCACAAAAGAATTTTTTGATAAAACCCATAATTGGGACATTGATCGTATCGCAGAAATGGATACGATTATAATTAAAATGGCGATTTGTGAGTTTTTGAAATTTCCGTCAATTCCTGTAAAGGTGACAATTAATGAATATTTGGAAATTGCCAAAGAATATTCGACTCCCAAAAGCAGTATTTTCATCAATGGAATTTTAGATAATATAGTAAAAGAATTCCAAGTTAATGACAGAATAAAAAAAATTGGAAGAGGTTTAATGTAGTAGATTTGAATCTATTAAAAATAAAGAATAACAAATGAAATATAAAATAATTTACTCACTTTTAGTAACAGCATCATTTTTTATAACATCTTGTAAAAATCAAGATGCCAATTCAGAACTGCCAAACAAACCAACTGCAGCTAATCCTGGGACAACAGTCAAACAGTATAAAGTAAAAGTTGAACCAGACATACTGCAACCAGCATCAAATACCAAACTAACCGAAATGGTTTTCACACAAGAGGAATTTGATTTCGGAACCATTAAACAAGGCGATAAAGTAAATCATATTTTTACTTTTAAAAATACTGGAAAGAACGATTTAATCATTTTAAAAGCTATGGGTTCTTGTGGTTGTACTGTTCCAGAATTTCCAAAAGAACCTATTGCACCAGGTAAAACCGGGGTAATGAAAGTTTCTTTCAATTCAACCGGGAAAAAAGGGAAACAACAAAAAACAGTTAGTGTCTACGCGAATGTGCCAACAGGAGGCAAAGTAGTAACAATTAAAGCTAATATTCTAGTTAAATAATTTCAACCCAATTAAAAAAAAATAATCCCAACTAAATAATTATTATGGATCAAATAGGAACGTTTTTACCGTTTATTTTAATTTTTGTCGTGATGTACTTCTTCATGATACTGCCACAACAAAAAAGAGTTAAGAAAGAAAAAGAGTTTGAAACCAATTTAAAAGTGGGCGATAAAATCGTCACCAAAAGTGGTTTTCACGGAAAAGTTACTGAATTATCAGAAACAACACTTGTTATCGAAACCATGTCTGGAAAATTAAAGATTGAAAAATCGGCAATTTCTTTAGAGATGAGTGCAGCGTTGAACAAAAAAGCATAAATCCAATAGCCCAAAATTCCAATTATGATATTGGAATTTCGGGCTTTATTTTTCAAAATTTATCTAACGGTATTTATCATTCAAACCAATATTTCCTAAAACCAGTGGTTTGATTTTTTCCATTCGCTGGATTTTGGTTTTCTCTTGTTTAGCACTATCGATGTATTCTAGAAACTCTTTTTGTTTGTAGGGTGAAAATGCTTCAAATGCTTTGGCAAATACTTTATCCGATTTTAATTCATTGGCAAAAAAATCAGAAACCACCACTTCTTTACGTTCGAGTTTAATAGATTTTCCTAGCTTTTCGTTTTCAATAGCTTCCTTAACGTAAATCAGAATTTGCTTTTCATTGATTGCCGATTTGGATGTAAACCGCCATTGACGTAATCCTTTTGTAACGCCTTCATTGGCATTGAATAAAACCTTGAGTTCGTCTTTTAGGAAAACACCATTCCAAAACCAAATGGTGAAAAAGTGTTTAAAACCGCCAATTCCCAATACGTTTTTGTTGTTGATGGTATATACAATGCCTCCCCATTTGGTAGTTTCTACTAATTCGGTTTTGTCGAAAATGGTTTTTAGAATTTCTAGTTCCTCTTGCCACTCAAGGTTTTTATTCCAAACTTTTTTTTCTTCCATTCTATTTGGTTTTTTTGCAATGAATGCACGAATTTTTAAGTTTTAATTAGTGCATTCGTGGCGGAAAATTTTACTTTTTTGTGGCTTTTGAAAAATCAGTAGTAGCTGTTAATTCCGCAATTTTCACAATTACATCAATCGCTTTTTGCATGCTTTCTACCGGAACGTATTCGTATTTTCCATGAAAGTTGTGTCCGCCAGCAAAAATATTCGGACACGGCAATCCCATATACGACAATCTGCAACCATCAGTTCCACCTCGAATTGGTTTTATTAAAGGTTTTATTCCCAGACTTTTCATTGCTTTTTCAGCCAAATTAACGATGAACATCACAGGAACTACTTTTTCTTTCATGTTATAATATTGGTCTGTGATTTTTGTAATGACAATGTCTTCTCCAAATTGCTTAGCGAATTTCTTGTTGAATTTTGCCGTTATTTTTTCCACCAAAGCTTTGCGCTGTTGGAATAATTTCATATCGTGGTCACGAATAATCAACTCTAATTTCGTTTCTTCAAGGCTTCCTTGTAATTGTGTTACATGGAAAAATCCTTCATATCCTTTGGTCTCCTGTGGCGTTTCGCCTTTTGGCAATTCGTTGATAAAATCATTCGCAATCAACATCGAGTTAATCATTTTCCCTTTGGCATATCCCGGATGTACGCTTTTTCCTTTGAAAGTAATTTTTACTCCAGCCGCATTGAAATTTTCGTATTCCAATTCGCCAATCTGACTTCCATCCATTGTATAAGCCCATTGCGCGCCAAATTTTTCAACATCAAACAAATCGGCACCACGACCAATTTCTTCATCGGGAGTAAAACAAATTCTGATTTTTCCGTGTTTGATTTGTGGATTTTTAATCATAAATTCCATTGCCGTAACGATTTCGGTTATACCCGCTTTATCATCGGCGCCTAATAAAGTCAATCCGTTGGTGGTAATTAAGGTTTGCCCTTTGTACAAAAGCAAATCCGAAAAGTAACTCGGTGAAAGCACAATATTTTCTTTTGCATTTAATACGATATCGCCACCGTCATAATTTTTTATGATTTGTGGTTTGACATCTTTTCCAGTAAAATCGGGAGTGGTATCGTAATGTGAAACAAATCCAATTGTAGGAACGTCATGCTTTACATTACTAGGCAAAGTCGCCATCACGTAGCCATTTTTGTCGATGGTTACTTCTTTCATTCCAATTGCTTTCAGTTCTTTGACTAAAAGGTTGGCCAATACTAATTGTTTTTTGGTACTTGGAGTAGTTGGTGAATTCGCATCCGATTCAGTATCGATGGTTACGTAACTTATAAAACGGTCAATAATATGTTGCATGTTTTTTTATTGCAAATATAATTTTTTTTGTGAAGCTGTTTCCTGCTATCCGTTACAATCTTTTTTTCGTCATTTCGAGTTCACTTGTAAAGCGAGTATCGAGAAACGAAAAAAAGGATTTTCACTACTATCAGGGCTAGAGAATTTACTTTCTATAGAATTTAAGTCTTTAGCATCGGTTGTCTTTTGCCATACGTCAAACTTCGCCAAACCCATTCTACCGGACCAAAATTGAAATACTTGAGCCAAACAGTACTGAAAATAATCTGTGCTATCCAAACGGCAATGGCAAAGAGTGTATAATAAACCGGACCCACTTTTCCACCGTAATTCAATCCAATACTGAGAAAAACAAAATTGCCAATCAGCGAATGTGTGATGTAATTGCTAAATGCCATTTTTCCAACAGGAGAAATAACAGTTAAAATTTTATGTCCAATCGCAGTTTGAAAACTCAACATAAGTAATCCAACATACACCAACGCTAAGGGTGCAACGCCAAAAGCATACGCAATGGTTTCGTACCATCCGTTTAATTTTAAATTGTAATAAGCGCCACCGGGTTCCGACATGTAGTGCGCCAATACAAAGTTGGCAGGTAAACCGATTAATAATCCGAGACCAATAACCCAATAGACGATCTTTTTATGCTGCTTTAAATTTTTATAAAAATCAGCTCGACCGATTAGATATCCAATCAAAAACATTCCTAGTACTTTTGGAATCCGACTCACAAAAATTAAATGTCCGTAGCGATAGAAAAAACCACAAACATTCAATTTAGCTACATCCAACCAATTGGCATCCTTGATGAAATTTTGAAAATCAGCTTCACTATTGATTCCGAGTAGTTTCCCTTCTAATTGATTTCCAGTATGAAATAAAAATTCTGCTGGAGAATTTAAAACTGGAAAAGTCATTTTTAACCAATAGAGTAAAATGGGAGAAAGCATGAGCAATGTTGCTGATATAAGTAATGTTTTATTGGAAAATTTCCGAAAAGCCAATAATACAAATCCCACTAAGGCATAAAAGAAAACAATATCGCCAATCCAAATCAATATATGCAAAGCACCAAGCAAGAGCATAACTAAAAGCCGTCTTCTGATTGTGGATAAGGAATCGACACCCATTTCGGCGCCTCTTTTTAACTGCAAAGCAATTCCCCATCCGAATAATATACTAAAAATAGAATAGAATTTTCCTTCTATAAACATCGCGTGTAAAAATTCCATTATATCATCCCAACCTTCTATAATCCATGGACTGACTATTTTGGCATCGCCATTAAATTGGCTAAATCCGCCTAAATTGGCAATAAAAATTCCGAGAATGGCAAAACCACGAAGTGCATCTAAGAATATTTCCCTTTCGCTATTTTTGGTTGGTTGGATAGTTTGCATGGTTATTTTATTTTTTAAAAGGATGTTTTTTCAAATAACTTAAATACCTCCAAATCCACTCTAATGGACCAAAATAGAAGTATTTTAACCAAATTGGACTCACAATCAATTGAAAAATCCAAATAGAAAACACTACGTATAACAATTCATGGCGGTGTAATTTTCCGTATAGACCAAAACCAACTCCTGTAAAAATGATCATACAAATTATGGAGTGCATTATATAGTTGGTTAACGCCATTTTTCCAACCGCACTAAGACTGTTTTTTAACCATTGTAAGAGCGGTAATTTGCAAAAGATCATGATGAGTCCAATGTGTGCAATGGCTAAAGGGATTCTTCCTAAGTTATACGTTAAGTAGGATTTTGAAAATCCTAAAAATGAGTAATTACTATCGATTATGGTTCGTAATTCATAAAAATTGATACTCAATCCAATGCCATATCCAATTAGAATCATTAGGAAATAAAATCGAAATGATTTTTCAGCCGTCAGTATTTTTAATTTAAAAAGAGCAATCCCCAAAAGCATCATGCTCAATACATCCCAAACATCATATCGATACGAATCATAGACATTAAATTTTTCGTTGATAGGTTTCAGAAATTCGACCAAGTCAAAATAGCCTTTGTGCATATTGTCATTATTCTCTTTAACGCTTTCAGGAGATTTTTCGCCAACAACTTTTTCCCATTTCTGTTCCGCTTCTTTAAGTTCTTTTGATAACTCTTTTCCTTCAGCTTTGCATTTTTTAGCTTGCTCGACTTTAGTTATAAATTCAACATCGTTTTTGTAATCGGCATATTGCCATAATGTGCCAGCGGCAACTAAAATACACGCTGTAAGAATTAATTTTTTAGGCGCTAAATTTCGAAATGAAAATACTAAAAAGCCCATCACAGCATAGTTGTATAATATTTCACCTACCCATAATAATAGATACCCATGAATTAATCCGAAAACCAACATCCAAAGCATACGTCTAAAATAAATATTGGCAGCTTCTATTCCGGCGCCATTTTTCTCAAGTCGTTCTAATAATGCAAACATTCCCACTCCGAATATAAGCGAGAGTAAGCCTCTCATGGTACCTTCAAAAAACAAGGTTGTTGTAACCCAAGTTAAATGACTCCATCCTTCATTACCTCCGGAAACGGTAGGGTTGTCGTAAGCTCCCCATAGTCCGAAGCCATTAATGTTCATTAACAAAATTCCGAATAATACAATGCCTCGCATGATGTCTAGAGATTGGATTCTTTCGGATAGTTTTAAAGGAGCTATTGCATTTTCTGTTGTTGACATAAGAGTTTGTTAAGGGTTAAAATTGAAAATAAATAAACGAGCTGCCACTTTCTTGTGCCCATATTAATAATAGAATCAACACCGACCAAATGAGACTTAACGACCACCACGAAAGTTTATAAGCCACATCGAGTACTTTCGTATTTCGCATAAACCAGTGAAATAAAACTATTAGTGGAATAATAACTGAAACTTTAATAATGGCAAGTGTGGTCAATAATGCTTTTCCATCGGATACTATTCCGAACATAGAATTTAACATCTGCCACGATTTGCCAAAAGAGTCGGATCTAAAAAACACCCATGTAATATTCACCAACATAAAAGTAAGTAAGGCATAGAAAAAGCCAATCCATTGGTTGTGTTGTTTGGCAATGGCATTCGGGTCAACTGTTCGGCGGTCTCTAAAGAATTTCTCAATCCATAAATACAATCCATGCAATCCACCCCAAACTACAAAAGTCCAATTCGCACCATGCCAAAGTCCACCTATAAGCATAGTTGCCATTAACGCAAAATACGTTCTGACTTTTCCATTACGATTTCCGCCAAGGGGAATGTATAAATAATCACGAAGCCAACTGGATAGCGTAATGTGCCAGCGTTTCCAAAAATCAGAAAAACCAATTGCGGCATAAGGATAATTAAAATTTTGTGGTAAAACGAATCCCAAACATAAGGCAACACCAATCGCACAAGTAGAATATCCTGCGAAGTCTAAAAATATTTGTCCCGAAAAAGCAAAAACACCAATCCACGCATCGAGAAATGGTAAGTTGCCTTTCGCATTGAAAACAGCATCAGCAGCTGATGATAACATACTATCTGCCAAAACTACTTTCATAAATAGTCCTAGAGATAAAAGGAGTAAACCATCGAACATTTGCTTACGCGAAGCAGTATGCTCTGTTTCAAATTGAGGTACTAATTGCGGTGGCCGAACAATTGGTCCGGCAACCAAATGCGGAAAAAATGTAACGAACAATGAAAAATCCAACATCGATTTTACAGGTTCGCTTCTTTTTTTGTACATATCGATAGTGTAACAAAGTGTAGTGAAAGTGTAGAATGAAATTCCCGCAGGAAGTATGATACTCGGCGAAGCAGGATGGTAATCGAAACCTAAAGCGTTTGCTAATGCTACAAAATTTTCTAAAATAAAAGTACCATATTTAAAAAAGCAAAGCATTCCTAAATTACCAATAAGGCTAAGTACCAAGAGTAGCTTTTTCTTATAGGGATTTTCCTGAGTATAAAGTGCTCTACCTACAAAAAAATCGACAACCGTTGAAAGCCACAATAAAAGTATAAACGGCGGATTCCAAGCAGCGTAAAAAATATAACTTGCCAACAGTAAGTTGACCTTCTTTATTCTCCATGATAAAGGCAAATTATGTAAAAATAGCATAATGAGAAAAAAGGCAATGAAAGTATAAGAGTTAAATACCATAGCGTTTTATTTTTTTGTGTTAGTCAATATCCAACCTTTATCATTTTCGAGGATTTCGATAAAATGCTTGGTAAATGTTATAGCATCTGGTCGGGTTAAATGAGAAAACTCTGGACATACAAAGTGATTAATCGTAGGATAATCAAGAAAATGTATTCCAGGACAATTGGTTACAGCAAGTAATTTATTCCAATATTTTTCTCTTGGAAATCCCATATTTTCACCTTGTAGATAAGGACCACTTGATGGTGTACGCACAAAAAGGATTTCGCCACCACGTGCTTTAATTTTATCGATTGCCTTTCTTACGGATTCGAAAATCGAATTCAATTCTTTCTCAGACATAGGCGGAGCACCTTTGCTTAAGCTGGCGAAAAACTGCCAATTACCTTTAACTTTATTGAGTTGATTGGTATTAGTTGCAAAGGTAGAAGTCATGTATTCCTGTCGGTCAAAAGAGGTACAACTAAAGTTAATTGGAAATGTAGGCATCATAAAAACACCCGGTCGGCTTGGAATTTCCAACGCATCCAATTGTCCGTTTAATGAAAAATAATCTTTGTCTAAAAAAACAAATTGCGATTCCAACGGTTTATTCAGGAAGAAACTTGCTTTTTGCGCTGGTGTTTCATCATGGAAATATTTGACAAACTTATTCGGAGTTTCAACATTGGGTGGCGCATTTGAAAAAAACAAACCTTCTGTTACATCAACAATGAGCCTTCCTTTAAAATTGGGATCATTGGCTAAGTCTTCTAAGGCTGGTCTTGGAGAAGAACCTTCAACCGCTAATTGGATAGCGTGAATTCCAGTAATTTTATTCCAAGTCGGAATGTCTAAATCATATTTAATTCGAGAAGATCCAATGAAAACTACTGCTTTATCCTTCGGCTCATAGACCATAGCTCTTTTATTGGACCACAAAGGAGGACCGTCGTCATAAGTTAATGTTACGCCACTTCTTCGCAATGAAATTTCCCAAAAAGTGACTACAGTTATTACAATGACTAATGTTAAAACAGCTGATTTTAAAAGTGAATTGTTTTCCATATTCAGTAATTAAAAATTAAGAATCTATCTAAGGATTAGTGATGGTTTTTTACACAACACATTCAAAAATAGGATTTTAAATTATACAAAAAGTGGAATAGTCTTGTTAATTATTAACGATTTTTCTATTGAGATTTGTTTTTTAAATGAATCAGAAATCGTAAAAAGGTTGTAAAAACGGGTCTAACAGATATTTTAAATACTATTTAATTGATTCAAAAAGTGTTAACAAGTTGTTCAAATTAGAAGTATATTTACAATTCAATGAATATAATCTAAGTAATTTTAATAAAATAAAAATATGATACCATCTAAAGGATATGCAGCTGCAGACGCAAAGACAAATTTAGCAGCGTGGAATTTTGAAAGACGTGAAGTTGGTCCGCACGACGTGCAATTTGACATTCAATTTTGTGGCGTTTGTCATAGCGATTTACATCAAATACGAAATGATTGGTTCGAAGGCATTTTTCCTATGGTTCCTGGTCATGAAATTGTTGGAAAAGTAGTAAAAGTAGGAAGTCATGTAAAAAAATTCAAAGTCGGTGATTTAGCTGGTACCGGTTGTTTGGTCGATTCTTGCCGTAGTTGTGACAATTGTAAACAAGGTTTAGAACAGTTTTGCGCGGTCGGAATGTCGCCAACATATAACGGATTTGAACAAGATAAAAAAACACCAACCTATGGTGGGTATTCGAATACGATTGTAGTGCACGAAGATTTTGTTTTGCATGTTTCGGATAAACTAGATTTAGCTGCCGTTGCGCCATTACTTTGTGCGGGAATTACAACCTATTCTCCTTTGCGCCACTGGAAAGTGGGAAAAGGACATAAATTGGCCGTTTTAGGTTTGGGAGGTTTGGGACACATGGCTGTAAAATTCGGAGTAGCGTTTGGAGCCGAAGTGACGGTTTTGAGCACTTCTGCGGATAAAGAAGCCGATGCAAAAAAATTAGGAGCTCATAACTTTATTGTATCCAAAGATGAAAAACAAATGGCAGCTGCAATGGGTTCTTTCGATTTTATTTTGGATACCGTTTCTGCACCACATGATTTGAATAGGTACATGTCACTTTTGAAAACGGATGGTGTTCATATTTGCGTCGGACTTCCTCCAACTCCATATGATTTGCACGGAATGAGTTTGATTATAGGACGAAAAAGTTTGGTAGGTTCTTTAATTGGAGGAATACCGGAAACTCAAGAAATGCTTGATTATTGTGCTGAACACAACATTGTTTCCGAAATTGAGCTGATTGATATCAAAGACGTCAACACCGCTTTCGACCGAATGGTAAAAGGTGATGTGCGTTATCGATTTGTCATCGACATGGCTACATTATAATATATAACATACAAATTTAGAAACATCCTTTTTGTAATGGATGTTTTTTTTTGAATAAATGATGCAATTTGTATTTCGTTTAAAAGTAGAATACTATTTTTGTAGCACAACTCAACTACAATGTACAAACTGATAATTCGCCCTATACTTTTTTGGTTTGACCCTGAAGAAGTACACTATTTTACCTTTTCATTGATTCGGTTTTTGTCTAAAATCCCGGGTTTTTCTTGGCTTTTTAAATC
Source organism: Flavobacteriales bacterium (assembly GCA_031387085.1). Classification (GTDB taxonomy): domain Bacteria; phylum Bacteroidota; class Bacteroidia; order Flavobacteriales; family Flavobacteriaceae; genus Flavobacterium. The sequence continues at coordinate 11,129 of JANNCY010000021.1, forward strand.
GCTTTATTTGGTGAATGACAAACGATTGGAAAGAGAAGTATTCGGATTGAAATTCAAAAATCCAGTCGGACTCGCAGCAGGTTTTGATAAAGACGCCAAGTTGTACCAGGAGTTATCCAACTTCGGATTCGGATTTATAGAAATCGGAACGCTAACACCAATCGGGCAGGAAGGAAATCCGAAAAAACGATTGTTTCGTCTCAAGGAAGATTCCGCCATCATCAACCGAATGGGATTCAATAACGGAGGCGTTCAAGAAGCAGTCGAACGATTAAAGAAAAATAATAACGTTTTAATCGGTGGCAACATCGGAAAGAACAAACTCACACCTAACGAAAACGCCACACAGGATTACGAAATTTGCTTCGAAGCACTTTTTGACTATGTCGATTATTTTGTGGTGAATGTAAGTTCGCCCAATACACCCAATCTTCGCGAACTGCAAGATAAAAAACCGTTAACGGAGTTACTTCAAACTTTACAAAATAAAAATTCCGCAAAGTCAAAACCAAAGCCTATCCTCTTAAAAATTGCACCCGATTTAACCAACGAGCAATTGTTAGACATTATTGATATCGTCAACGAAACTAAAATTGCCGGAGTTATTGCGACCAATACGACTATTTCACGCGAAGGGTTGCAATCCGAAAACAAAACAGAAATGGGAGGATTGTCTGGAAAACCATTAACAAATCGCGCCACAGAAGTCATTCGATTTCTTTCCCAAAAAAGCAACAAAGCTTTTCCAATTATTGGAGTAGGCGGAATCCATTCTGCCCAAGATGCTCTCGAAAAATTGGAAGCGGGAGCCAGTTTAATACAACTCTACACGGGATTTATTTACGAAGGACCACAACTCGTCAAGGAAATCAATAAGGAAATTCTAAATAAATCTTCCTAACTTAGCCACATAAACTCAGTAGCTCAGCTACTCAGCAACTCAGCAACTTGAACCAAAAAATCAAAATCATTGAATGTCCACGTGATGCCATGCAAGGTATCAAGCCTTTTATTCCCACCAAACGAAAGGGCGATTACATTCAGGCGCTGCTTCGTGTCGGTTTTGACACCATCGATTTTGGAAGTTTCGTGTCGCCCAAAGCCATTCCGCAAATGCAAGACACGGCCGAAGTTTTAGCGCAATTGGATTTGTCTCAAACCAATAGTAAATTACTCGCCATTATCGCCAATACACAAGGTGCACAAGCCGCTTCGGAACATTCAGCAATTAACTATTTGGGATTTCCGTTTTCGATTTCCGAGAATTTTCAAATGCGAAATACACACAAAACGATTGCCGAAAGTTTAGTGACTTTACAGGAAATTCTCGACATCGCCAATGCCACCAATAAAGAAGTGGTAACGTATATTTCTATGGGTTTCGGAAATCCATACGGTGATACTTGGAATGTTGAAATTGTAGGCGAATGGACCGAGAAATTAGCCAAAATGGGAGTGAAGATTCTATCACTATCCGACACTGTTGGAAGTTCAACACCCGAAGTCATAAGTTATTTATTCTCCAACTTAATTCCGAAATACCCAAATATCGAATTTGGCGCACACCTGCACACGACTCCCGATAAATGGCACGAAAAAATAGACGCTGCGTACAAAGCAGGTTGCCGAAGATACGACGGAGCCATTCAAGGTTTTGGCGGCTGTCCAATGGCAAAAGACGATTTAACAGGCAACATGCCGACCGAAAAAATGTTGTCTTACTTCACTACTGTTAAAGAAGATACAGGCACTAGTCCGATGAGTTTTGAAAGTGCTTACAACGTAGCTTCTCGATTATTTGGAGAGTTTCACTAATATAATTTCACAATTTCTTACATGATCTTATATGTCTTATATGGTTTGTTTTCTTACCATTTAAGGCATATAAGGTTCATATAAGTTTTTATTTATTTGAAGCATTTTCCAGCTATCCATTGCAATCTTTTCTGCCAAACAATGGCAAAAAAGGATTTCCATTGCTATCTGGGCTAAAGTAGAGTAGTAACGATTACATTTTTCTTTTAAACAATTTATAAATCTCAATCCACATCACCGAAACAAATCCGACTAAAAAGCTAAAACCTATCTGGGTAAAAGTAACGCTTTCAAACAAAAAGAATTTCGAGAATACTGGCACAAACAATAGGAGTGAAGTCATCAATAATGTAATTCCGATAATCATCAAAACCAAATTGTTTTTATATCGCATCGTCGTAAAAACCGAATAATAAAAGGAGCGATTGACCAACGTTAAAAAGACATTCGACGCCACTAAAGTTAAAAAGATCTGTGTCCGTGTTTCATTTTGTGAACAACCATTAGCGACACAATACCGGTACACAAATAACAATCCGAGTGTAATCACCAATCCCTGAATGATACTAATCGTAATTTCTTTTAAATTAAAAAAAGTAGCGGTTAAAGGTCTTGGTTTCAGTAGCATTAAATTCCGCTCCATCGGTTCGTTTTCGTAAATGATAGAGCAAGTCGGACCCATAATCACTTCCAAAAATATAATGTGAACGGGAGTAAAAATGTTCGGATAAATCCAGCCCAAAGCCAATGGAATAAGTACAATTAATATCAGCGGAATGTGAATGGAAATTATATACTGAATCGCTTTTTTCAGGTTGAGGTAAATTTTTCTTCCCATGGCAATGGCGTCAATCATTTTCGAAAAATCATCGTCAATTAAGATGAGGTTCGCCGCCTCTTTGGCGATTTCAGTTCCTTTTTTTCCCATGGCGATTCCAATATGAGCCGATTTTAAAGCAGGACCATCGTTAACACCATCGCCTGTCATCGCCACAATTTGATGGTTACTTTTCAATGCTTCAATAATTTTGAGTTTGGCTTCAGGAAACATTCGTGTAAAAATCGCCGTTTCCATCACTTTCTTTTTTAAAGTGGCGGCGTCCATCGCCATCAGTTCGTCCCCATTCAGTACTTTATCAGCATCTTTAAATCCGACTTGTCTGGCAATGGTTGCGGTGGTTGCCGCATTATCACCAGTAACAATTTTGACTTGAATTCCGGCTTTGTAAAACGTTTCAAATACTTCCTGAATGTTCTTTTTCGGAGGGTCGTAAAAAGCTACTAATCCTTTAAATTGGAATTTCAATTCTTGTTGCGTTTTCGGATAATCTTTACCTGAATATTTAGTGACACCAACACCCAAAACGCGATAGCCTTCATTGGTCATGGTTTCCAATGCGGTTAGGATTTGTTTTTTCTCTTTTGCTGATAAATGACAAACTTCAATCAAGGCTTCGGGTGCTCCTTTGGCAGCAATGATTCTTTTCCCTTTCGAATCTTCGAAAACATGCGTCATCATCGGCGGTTTACCACTTAATGGATATTCATGAATCAATTTGAAATGTTTTCTCTCATCAACCGATTCTAATTTGGCGTAGGCTTCATGTATTGCTATTTCCATAGCATCAAACGGAATGGGTTCGCTTGACCACATGGCATCTGCTAGCAATGTCTCTGCTTCTGGATTCAGTTTGTCTTTTGTATCAATAATCGCATCCGAATCGAAAAGGTACAATTGCACCAAACTCATTTTGTTTTGGGTAATGGTTCCGGTTTTATCGGTGCAGATCACCGTAGCACTTCCGAGTGTTTCTACAGTTTTGGTTTGTTTGGTTACGATTCCCATTTTCATCAAACGCCAAGCACCAAGTGCCATAAATGTAGTAAATGCTACTGGAATTTCTTCTGGAATAACACTCATTGCTATGGTTAATGCTTTGAGTAAACTATCCAAAACCATTTTTGAATTGTAAAAATTGATTGCCCAAACAATGCCAAAAATCACCAATCCGATAATAGACATTTTCTTTACGAAATTGGTAATCTGAATTTGTAATGGTGTTTTTTCTTCAACAATTTCATTTAGACTTTTACCTATTTTTCCGAGATTGGTTTGATTTCCAATTGCTGTTACTTCGCAAATTGCCAATCCTGTTGCGACAATAGTTCCTTGAAATACTTGCTTATTTTCGGTTTTCTCATTTTTAAATACCGATAAGGATTCTCCGGTCAATATCGATTCATTAACCGAAAAATCATTTGATTGCATGATACTGCCATCGGCGGGAATAAAATGACCTTCTTCCAATTGAATGTAATCACCAAGTACAATTTCTTCACTTGGAATATCTACAATTTTACCATTACGAATCACTTTGCTTTTGGGCTGTGATAATTTCTTGAGTGCATCAATGGCATTGCGACTTTTCGATTCTTGGTACAATGAAATGGAAGTCAACAGTACTATAGCGAGCGACATAAAAATGCCATCTCCGTAATCGCCTGTTATAAAATAGATACTTGCTGCGGCTACTAAAAGTAAAAACATCGGTTCCTTGACAATGTCGAGAAGCGAAATTAAAAGCTGATTTTTTTCTTGATGCTGAAGGGAATTGGTTCCGTTTTGCATTCTAGATTGGCTTACTTCTTCATCAGAGAGACCATTGAGAACTTTGTTTTGATGAATCATGGACCAATTTTTTTAAGTTACTGCAAGTTAACTATTTTTAATGGAAATAGCAGTTTAGAATTCGGTAAAATTCATTATATTTGCACGCAATTTAACTACAATACTGAACCAAGTTCAGCATAAACTACAATTGCAATGAAAGCACACACTACCAAAATCGTTGGCGAAGGTCTTACATACGACGACGTACTGCTTATTCCAAATTATTCCGAAGTTTTACCACGCGACGTCAATATTCAATCGAAAATATCGAGAAATATTACATTGAATGTTCCTATCGTTTCTGCAGCTATGGATACCGTTACCGAAAGTGCTATGGCGATTGCTATGGCTCAAGAAGGTGGAATTGGCGTGTTGCACAAGAACATGACCATCGAGCAACAAGCTGCTAAGGTTCGTAGAGTAAAGCGTGCGGAAAGCGGAATGATACTAGATCCTGTTACTTTGCCGTTAACAGCAACTGTTGGCGATGCCAAAATGCTTATGAAAGAACACGGAATTGGTGGAATTCCAGTAGTAGATGAAAACGGAATATTAAAAGGCATTGTTACCAACAGGGATTTGCGTTTTGAAAAAGTAAATGCCCGTTCTATTTTGGAAGTAATGACTTCTAAAAATTTAGTTACTGCTGCTGTTGGAACTACATTACAAGAAGCAGAAGGGATTTTGCAACAAAATAAAATCGAAAAACTTCCCGTTGTTGACAGCAATTACAAACTTGCCGGATTAATTACTTTTAGAGATATCACCAAACTAACGCAAAAACCAAATGCCAATAAAGATAAATTCGGACGTTTGCGCGTAGCTGCTGCGATTGGCGTCACAGCCGATGCGCTTGAAAGAGCGTCAGCATTAGTAAATGCTGGAGTTGATGCCGTAATTATCGATACAGCTCACGGACATACAAAAGGTGTTGTAGATGTATTGAAATTAGTCAAATCAAAATTCCCCAATTTAGATGTCATTGTTGGAAATATTGCCACTGCAGAAGCTGCTTTGTATTTGGTTGAAAACGGTGCTGATGGCGTGAAAGTAGGAATTGGACCAGGTTCTATTTGTACGACAAGAGTTATCGCTGGAGTTGGTTTTCCGCAATTTTCCGCTGTTTTGGAAGTCGCTGCTGCGATAAAAGGAACTGGAGTTCCCGTGATTGCTGATGGTGGAATCCGTTACACAGGAGACATTCCAAAAGCAATAGCCGCTGGTGCCGATTGTGTTATGCTCGGTTCGTTATTGGCAGGAACAAAAGAATCTCCTGGAGAAACCATTATTTTTGAGGGTAGAAAATTCAAGTCCTACCGCGGAATGGGTTCTATCGAAGCGATGGAAGACGGTTCTAAAGACCGTTATTTCCAGGATGTGGAAGACGATATTAAAAAGTTAGTTCCTGAAGGAATTGTAGGTCGTGTACCGTATAAAGGAGAATTGAACGAAAGCATGCAACAATTTGTTGGTGGTCTTCGTGCCGGAATGGGGTATTGTGGTGCGAAAGATGTTCCAACACTACAAGATACAGGAAAATTTGTTAGAATCACAACAAGCGGAATTGGAGAAAGCCATCCACATAATGTGACGATTACTAAGGAAGCACCGAATTATTCAAGATAAGTTTTTGTTTAACCGCAAAGATCGCAAGGGTTCTACGCAAGGTTCGCAAAGATTTCATTGCGAATCTTGCGTTTTTTTCTTTGCGTACTTTGCGGTTAAACTTTATATTCCCAAATAATTACTAGGACTAATCTGCATCAATTCCTTTTTAATTTCCTCCGAAACATTTAAGGTTCCAATAAAGTTATGAATTGCTTCTTTATTAATAACGGTATTCGTTCGCGTTAAATCTTTCAGCGCTTCATACGGATTTGGATATCCTTCTCTTCGTAAAATTGTTTGAATAGCTTCGGCAACAACTGCCCAGTTTTTTTCTAAATCTTCGGCAAATTTAGGTTCGTTTAAAACCAATTTATTCAATCCTTTTAATGTCGCTTCAAAGGCAATTAGTGTGTGACCAATTGGCACTCCAATATTTCGTAAAACGGTGCTGTCTGTCAAATCGCGTTGCAGTCTCGATAGTGGTAATTTGGCTGAAAGATGTTCGAAAATGGCGTTGGCCATTCCTAAATTTCCTTCCGAGTTTTCGAAATCAATTGGGTTGACTTTATGAGGCATTGCCGATGATCCAATTTCGCCAGCTTTTATTTTTTGTTTGAAATAATCCATCGAAACGTACGTCCAGATGTCTCTGTCCAAATCCATGACAATGGTATTAATACGTTTTAAAGCATCAAAAAAAGCAGCAAAATGATCGTAATGTTCAATTTGTGTTGTTGGAAAAGAATGGTGCAATCCCAATACATCTTCTACGAAATCGGTTCCGAATTTCTTCCAATCTACATTTGGATACGCTACATGATGCGCGTTGTAATTTCCTGTAGCTCCACCAAATTTAGCAGCAAACGGAATGTTGAACAACAAACGAATTTGCTCTTCCAAACGCTCTACAAAAACCAAAATTTCTTTTCCCAAACGAGTAGGAGAAGCTGGTTGTCCGTGGGTTCTTGCCAACATCGGAATGTCTTTCCATTCAACACTTAACTCTTTTAATTTGGCAATAACGCCAATCAAAGAAGGCAAATACACTTTTTCAAAAGCGTCTTTGGTAGAAAGTGGAATAGCAGTATTATTAATATCTTGAGAAGTCAATCCGAAGTGGATGAATTCTTTGTATTGCTCTAATCCTAAAGCGTCAAATTTGGTTTTGATAAAATATTCGACAGCTTTAACATCGTGATTGGTCGTTTTTTCGGTTTCTTTAATCCAAAGGACATCATCGGTAGAAAATTCGGTATAAATTTTACGTAAGGCTTCAAAAACCGATTTATTTACTCCAGAAAGCTGAGGTAATTCGGCTTCACATAAGGCAATAAAATATTCAACTTCGACTAAAACTCTATATTTTATTAATGCTTCTTCAGAAAAATAGGGTGATAAAGAAACGGTTTTGTTTCGGTACCTACCGTCAATTGGTGAAATAGCATTTAATTGGGTTAGTTGCATGGTGTTGTGTTTAGAAGAGGCAAATTTAG
>JANNCY010000067.1:0-6218 GCA_031387085.1 Flavobacteriales bacterium
GCATTGACGTATACCAAGTTTGTGGGACTGAAAATGAAGCGCATCAAAAACAATTACTCCAATTTAATTTCCAAAGATGCCAAAACCCGACTGCACACTTTTATAAAAGAATGGGCAGAGCGAGAAGGCAAGTTCGAAGGTAATAAAGTGGCTATAGAAAACTACTTAACACAAGCCGATATTGCTCAAATTATCGGAACCTCCCGACAAACGGCAACGCAATTACTCAATGAAATGGAAGAGAAAAATCTTATTTATTATAGTAGAAAAGAGATTAAAATCGATGACATTTCAAAAATACAATAATAGTTTTTAGAGCGAGAAAATTGTCCATCATCATGCGTTTATTGTCCATTTTATAGCGTTTAAAGCTGTCGCATCTTTGCATTGTCAATAACGACAAACAACTTTAAATAAAAATACAATGACTACAACAACATTTTCAGTTCCAACCAGAAACCAAGTTTCAGAAAACAATCAAGCCATTTTTGACAACCTACAAAAAGCTTTAGGTTTTGTACCTAATTTATACGCTACTATTGCGTATTCAAAAAATGGGTTAGAAAAATATTTAGCGTATCAAAATGCTAAAACATCACTTTCTAACAAAGAAAAAGAAGCAGTAAATTTAATCGTAAGCCAAGTAAATAACTGTGAATACTGTTTAAGTGCACATACTGTTATTGGAAAAATGAATGGTTTCACCGATGAGCAAGTTTTAGACATCAGAAAAGGGAAAGCTTCAGATGCAAAATGGAATGCCTTAGTGCAATTAGCTGCTGATATTACAAAAAACAGAGGAAATGCTAGCGAAGAAACCGTAGATAACTTCTTTGCGCAAGGTTACACGAACGAGAACTTAGTCGATGTTATTCTTCAAGTAAGCGATAAAACCGCTATGAACTACTTACACAACTTGACAAAAGTTGCCATAGATTTTCCTTTAGCTCCAGCTTTATAATTTTGTAAATTAGCAAACCAATTCCCTATGAGTTGGTTTGCTTTTTAATTTTTATGCAAATGAACACATCAGAACAAAGATTACCATTACCACCATTTACTATGGAAACGGCATTAGAAAAAGTGCAGTTAGCAGAAGATGCATGGAACAGCCAAGATATAGAGCGAATTGCTAAAGCGTATACTGTCGACACCGAATGGCGCAACCGAACCGAATTTATTAATGGGCGTGAAGAAGTGAAAGTCTTTTTGCAACGAAAATGGCAAAAGGAACTGAATTACAAACTTAAAAAAGAACTCTGGGGTTTTCGTGAAAACAGAATGGCGGTTCGTTTTGAATACGAATACCAAACCAAAGATGGAAAGTGGTTCCGAGCCTACGGAAATGAGTTATGGGAATTCGACGAAAACGGATTGATGCGCAAACGATTTACCAGTATAAATGATTTACCAATTAATGAAAATGAACGTGAACTATAATGACCGATAGAAATACTTACACCTTAGTCAATCCTCAAAATGGAAATCTTGCTTTCAAACTTTTTTCGTTTGAAAGCAATGCTTGTTTTGATGATATTCAGCGATTAAACTACTATACATTGATTTGGGTTCAAAATGGTAGTGGTAAAGTTAAAGTCGATTTCTCCGAATATGATTTTACAGAAAATCAATTGCTTGCTTTCGCACCCTATCAACCGTTTATGTTGTCCTCATCGGATGCCATGGAAGGAGTTGTCGTACACTTTCATCATGACTTTTTCTGCATTCTAAAACACCATAATGAAGTTGCTTGTAACGGAGTTTTATTCAATAATATTTATGAACCACCTTATGTAACGATTGATGAAATAGCTAAAGTAACGTTTAATATGGTTTTAGAGCAAATGATAGTAGAAATGCAAAACCCAGCATTAGCACAATATGAGTTATTGATTTCCTATTTGAAAATTTTCCTAATCACAGCTTCTCGATTAAAAAAAGAACAACAGACAACTGAGCAAGCAACTATAGAGGAAAACTCGGCACCTTTCATCCTTCAAAACTTAAAAAATTATATAGAACTTCATTTCAAAACCAAACATTCAGCAAGTGATTACGCCGATTTACTAAATATTTCTCCTAAAGCATTGGCGAAAATCACTAAAAATCACTTCAATAAAACGTTGACCAACTTAATAGCCGAACGGATTATCATTGAAGCCAAACGCGAGTTATATCTGACAAATAAGGCAGTAAAAGAAATTGCGTATGAATTGGGCTATGAGGATGAGCATTATTTCAGTCGTTTCTTTAAAAATAATGCCGATGTTTCTCCACAAATCTATAGAGATACCGTTGGTTTTGCTAGAGCAATGAGTTAATAAATAGTTATTTTCTCCCAAATGTAAACTACACGACATTTTCCTTTTTCCTAGCAATTTACCTTTGACGTACTAAAATGTAAAGCTATGAAAACAAAAATTTTTTTACTACCGATTTTCCTACTGCTATTCTCTTGCGAGGAGCAAGGAGATTTGACTAGAGATGGTTTACGCGATACCACCATTGCTGTAAATTCATCCTTAAAATACCACGGAATTTTTATACCAACTTCTGGAATTTCCGTTTCGGGTCAAGCTAATATTTATCAGGAAGGTAACGAGTACCGATTGCAATTGGATAATTTTAGTATTACTGCGGGTCCCGATTTAAAAGTGTATTTATCTAAATCGTCTACGCCAAACGATTTTATCAATTTGGGAAATCTGAGTTCGGCAACGGTGTATCCCATTCCAACGCAAGTCGATTTTTCACAATATAAATATGTACTTATTCATTGTCAGCAATACAATCATTTGTTTGCTGTAGCGACATTAATTCAAAATTAAAAGTTATGAAAAAATTACTTTTTAGTTTGATTTTGGTTTTTACTACCGCTTTATCTTTTGGGCAAGGTTGCAGTGATGCTGGAATTTGTAGTGTTGGTCATGCGTTTGATACTACAGTAAAGGAGAAGAAAAACAATATCGATGTCGCAACGATTTATGGCGTTGGTGAATCGGATGTTACTTACTTCTCACCCTATGTTTCCTATACTAGAAGAGTTAATGAAAAACTTTCCTTAAGTACCAAAGTCACTTTCTCATCCGCTTCGGGAAGTTTTGGAACACGAGCTGCTTTTGGCGATGCATACCTGGTAGGAAATTATCAGTTTGCAGAAAAAAACCACAAACAATGGAGTGCATTAGTGGGATGGAAGTTTCCGTTTACGAGTTCGAATTTAAAGATCAACGACTATTCGCTTCCATTGGATTACCAGGCCAGTTTGGGGACCATTGATTTGTTTTTAGGTTCTAATTTCAAATTTAAAAAATGGGACTTCAACGCTGCTGTTCAAATTCCGGTTTTCAATCTCAACAAAAACTCTTATTTTAAAGAGTATTCCGGAACGGATGATTTTCCTTCCACCAATTTATTCGAACGCCAATCAGATGCCTTGTTTAGAACAACGTATTCTATAAAAACCGCCAATCAGAAATTTACTTTCAAACCCAATTTGCTTTTTATCTATCACTTAGGAGAAGATAGTTACGAAAATATTTTTGGTGAAAGAGAAAAAATAAATGGTTCCGACGGATTAACCATTAATGGAAATTTAATTACAAGCTATCAAATAAACAAAGATAACAGTATCGAACTGTCTTTGGCAACACCATTTGTAGTTAGAGACATCCGCCCCGACGGCTTAACCAGAAGCTTTGTATTAGGCTTACAGTATAAAATCTTATTTTAATAATCAACATGAAAAAACAAATTTTTACGCTATTCGTAGCGCTAGTAGCAACAGCAACATTTGCTCAAACCGCAAAACACATCAATGTAAATGACAAAGTCGCTATTCAGGGGTATGATCCGGTTGCTTATTTTGAAAGCAATAAAGCCATTGAAGGTAAAAAAGAAATCGTATCAGAATACAAGGGGACTATTTATTATTTTTCATCCGAAAGTAATAAAGCTTTATTTCTTAAAAACCCAGCGCATTATGAACCTCAATTTGGAGGGTTTTGTGCCTACGGAATTTCAGAAGGACATGAATCGCCCATTAAACCAGAAGCTTTTACTATTGTCGATAATAAATTATATTTGAACTACAATTTAAAAGTTAAAGAATTGTGGCTGAAAGATCAGGCAGTTCGAATTGAAAAAGCAACCGTAAATTGGGAAAAAATTCAAAAAGAATAAACTTTTTTACCGCAAATGTAAAGTAGCAGGCAAAATGATTTTTTAACGCACTTTATCTTTGTCCCATCAAATTAAAATTAATAAATTTAAGAAATGAAAAAATTAACAGTTATCCTATTTGTTGCATTATTATCTGCAACCACATTTGCTCAAACTGCAACAAAACGAGTAAAAGAATTTAATTTAGAAAATAAAGTAGCCATTCAAGGATATGATCCTGTTGCTTATTTTAAACAAGGAAAAGCAGTAAAAGGAAAAGCTACTATCGCAACTTCGTATGAAGGAGTAACCTATTATTTTGCATCTCAAGCGGATAAAGATATCTTTACCAAGAATCCTACAAGTTATGAACCGCAATATGGAGGTTGGTGCTCGTATGCAATGGGTGCTAACGGAGAAAAAGTAGAAATTGATCCAGAAACCTTTAAGATTGTTGATGGTAAACTTAATCTCTTCTACAATGCGTATTTCAACAATACTTTAAAGAGTTGGAATAAAGATGAAAACAATTTAAATAGAAAGGCAGACGCCAACTGGAAAAAAATCATTAATTAAAAACAAAACAATGAAAAACCCTATTTTTATTTGGATAGTAAAACTTATAGCAGTCGTTATACTTGTTCAAACTTTGTATTTTAAATTCTCTGGCGCCGATGAAAGTGTGTATATTTTTTCGACTTTAGGAATCGAACCCTATGGCAGAATTGGTTCGGGTGTAGTCGAATTAATTGCTTCGATATTATTATTAATTCCGAGAACTACTTTGTTAGGAGCTTTGCTAGGAGCAGGAACTATGGCAGGTGCTTTACTTTCTCATTTAGTTTTTTTAGGAATAGAAGTGAAAAACGATGGTGGAACTCTTTTTATTTTGGCAATAATTACGTTCCTTTGTTGTTCACTAGTGATATACAGTCAGAAAAATAAAATTCCGGATTTGTTACATTTTAAATTGTAAAAACCTTTATTGCTCGAATATCGTAAATTGAAAAAAGTAAAAAAATGTTAGTTCCCTCCATAAAAAATACATTAAACGAGTTGTCCGACTTGTTGTCTCAGTTATCCAATGAGGATTATATTTGTCCTTGTCATGGTTTGAGTAATGCCACCATTGGGGAACATACGCGTCACATCATCGAAATGTTTCAATGTTTGGAAAACCAATACGAAGGTGGTGTTGTCAATTATGATGCACGAAAAAGAGATTACCGTATTCAAACGGATGCCGATTTCGCAAAAGAAACCATAATTGAGGTGGTGAATCAATTGGATAAGCCCAACAAAAATTTGCAATTACAACAAGTAGTCGATGGCGAAACTTTACTAATCGAGAGCAACTATAACAGGGAATTACTCTATAATTTAGAGCATTGTATTCACCATCAAGCATTGATTAAAGTGGCGGTTTTGCAAAACGATTCCATAGTAATCGACCAAAATTTTGGTGTCGCCCGATCTACCATCGAATACCGAAAACAATGTGCACAGTAAGTTTTGTTTTTGCCAATGGTAAAACAATTATCACATCCAATCGCGATGAGAAAGTCGTACGACCCAATGCTGTAGAACCTAAAAGCTACTTAGTTAACAATAAAAATATTATTTTTCCCAAAGATCAAAAAGCCGGCGGAACTTGGTATGCGATTACAGAAGATGCCACCGTTTTAGTATTGCTTAACGGAGCAGCCGAAAAGCACGAACTCAAACCTTTGTATAGAAAAAGCCGCGGCTTAATTGTCTTGGATTTAATTAGTGCTAACTCCCCAATTGAAGCCTGGGGAAACATCGATTTATCAGAGATAGAACCTTTTACCTTGGTGTTGTTTCAAAATAAAAAATTGTTCCAATTGCGTTGGAATGAAATTCAAAAAGAAACCGTTTCATTAGATGCCACTCAGAATCATATTTGGTCTTCATCAACACTATACTCGAAAGAAATTAGAGATACAAGAGCCAATTGGTTTGCTACCTTTATCGATACTAAACCTGAAGTAAATGAAACCGAAATGTTTAATTTTCATCGCTATGCCGAAGGGGAT
>JANNCY010000126.1:0-5356 GCA_031387085.1 Flavobacteriales bacterium
TAGAGTGAATTTAATCGATGCCAATCACAAAAAACCATCGGAGTTATCGGGCGGAATGCAAAAACGTGTGGCGATTGCAAGAGCCATTGTGAACAATCCGAAATACTTATTTTGCGATGAACCCAATTCGGGTTTGGATCCGAAAACAGCCATCCTGATTGACAATTTAATTCATGAAATTACTTTAGAATACAATATAACTACAGTGGTTAATACCCACGATATGAATTCGGTGATGGAAATTGGCGAAAAAATCATCTTCTTAAAAAACGGTCTTTTGGCTTGGGAAGGGACTAAAAAAGACATCTTCAAAACCGATAATGAGGCGATTGTCGATTTTGTATATTCGTCTAATCTGTTTAAAAAAATCAGGAAATCTCAGAATAAAGGAGACTAAAAAAGGAGTCAAATGAACTTCTATTGAGTTATAAATTATTGGCTAATCCAGTAATTCTCTTTATATCTTGTTCTTTCGATTTTGGATAAATCATCAAAATTCCTTCTTTATCAACGATGATGTAATCGTGTAAACCATCTATGACAATTATTTTGTTTGCATCAGATCGAACTATATTATTGGAAGCATTTTCTAAAATCACTTTCGCATTAATAACGCCGTTGTTATTTTCATCTTTGTCAATTTTATCATGAAGTTGTCCCCAAGTTCCCAAATCATTCCAATCGAATGTAGCGGGTAAAACATAGACGTTTTTGGCGCTTTCCATTATGGCATAATCGATGGATACATTTTCAGCTTTGGCATAATTTTGCTCGATAAACGCTTTCTCATTATTCGTATTGTAGCTTTCCAAACCTTGCATAAACAAAGTCATCATTTGAGGTTGGAATATTGAAAAAGCATCCGTAATCGATTGAACACTCCAAATAAAAATACCGCCATTCCATAAAAAATTGCCCGCTTCTAGAAACGACTTAGCGGTTTCATAATTGGGTTTTTCCCTAAACTGATTGACTTTTTTAATCGGATTGGAATCGGATTTATCGTATTCGATATAACCAAAACCTGTGTTTGGAAAAGTGGGTTGAATTCCCAAGGTCATCAAAGCATCTTCTTTCAAACAAAAAGAAAAACTCTTTTCTAAATTTTGAGCGAATTCGTCTTCGTCTTCAATCCAGTGATCACTTGGTGCTACCACCATAACCGCATTTGGATTTTGTTTTTGAATTTTTAAAGATGCATATAAAATACACGGTGCTGTATTTCGCATGGCTGGTTCTAACAACACTTGCTCTTGTTTTACCATTGGCAGTTGCTCTAAAACCAAATTATTATAACGTTCGTTTGTTAAAATTAGAATATTTTCAACGGGGATTATCTTTGCTAAACGACTGAAAGTTTTCTGAATTAACGTGTCGCCAGAACCTAACATATCGTGGAATTGCTTTGGAAAATCAGCTGTAGAAACAGGCCAAAATCGGGAACCGACTCCGCCAGCCATTAGTATTGCGTAATAATTTATATTCATAGTAAAGTTGCTGAGCTACAGAGAAATGGTGGCTCTAAGTTTTTTTATTAATGATACAAAGATATTTATAATAAATAGGAATTGAACCATTAAAAAGAAGATGATAATCATAAATTTATAAAATCCATAATCATAACCAATGCATCCTATTGGCAATTGATATTTTGGCTCTATGAATGTAATAGACTCTTTATAGTCGATATACAAAATCAAAAATGGCAGAATCAATGTTCCAAATACATGAATTATTGATAAAATCTTAAACAACAGTATTCTTAATCTTGACAAGAACCAATATAACAACACTAAAAAAATAATGAAAATTGATGTCCAAATACAAAAATCAACTACTGCCATTACATAGTAAGTATCATAAATATTGAAACTCAATGAAATTTTATCTGATGAAAGTAAACTCAGCATTAGATAAAACAACGCTGAAATTAATAATAGATAATATGGTTTAAATTTCTTCATTTTATCCCGGAATTATTTCTACCTCAGCATTCGCATTAAACAAATACAATCGTCCGGTTTTGATTTCGATACATTCGTAGCGTTTGACACGGAGTCCTTTTTTTTGAAAAATGCGACCATTTTTAATTCGGAATAGACTACCACTAGGCACTTCGTGAATGAAATGAATATCGGGTTTTCGTTCGTCAAATTGTTTTAAGGCAAAAGCCAACTTGGCATCGGTATCACTACTCGCCGTTGGATTTTTAAAATGATTTGCTACCAATGGCAAAACCGAATGCGGGAAAATCTCTGGACGAATAAACGGCAACATCAATCGTTGAAAGGTAATTTTCCATTCGTTTCCATGCGGTTTAATAAAACGTCCGAATTTTTCATAAGCAGCAAGATGTGCAATTTCATGCACCAATGTGATCAGAAATCGGTATTTATTTAAATTGGCATTGACCGTGATTTCGTGTTTTCCGCTCAATGCCTTTCGGTAATCACCATGACGCGTTTGTCGTTCGTTCACAATTTTAAGATGTACCGAATTGGATTTGATCAATTCAAAACAAGGAAGAACCGCGTGTTCAGGTAAGTATTTTAAAAGCGTATCTGACAAACCTTACGGAGTTGATGAGGAAACTTGTATCACTTTTCCATTATGAAATTTATTTCCAGTTAAAGCGAAATTAAATATATAATCACTCATTTCCTTAGCAGAAATTGGCGCTTCATAGCCAGGAAAAGCTTCGGCCAACATTTCGGTTTGAACGGCTCCGAGTGCTAAAACGTTGAATGCGATGCCGCTTTCTTTGTATTCTTCCGCCAGTAATTCAGAGAGTGTAATCACCGCTCCTTTACTCGAACTGTAGGCGGAAAGTCCGGAGAATTTCATACTTCCCTGAATGCCTCCCATCGAGCTGATCGAAACCACATGACTTCCTTTTTGCAAGTAAGGCAAACAAATCCGTGTTAGATTGGCGACACCAAAAACATTGACTCTATATACAATTTCAAAATCGGATTGTGTGGTTTGAGAGAACGGTTTGAGCAGTAAACTTCCTGCATTATGAATGATGATATCGACATTTTTCCATGCTGTGGAAAGGAATTTCTCGACTTGAGTCAGTTCTTCTTCTACAGCCAAATCAATTGATAAACAAGTAATGTTTGGGTTTCCCATTAATCCTGCCGGAATTTTCCTTGAAACAGCCAAAACCTGATGCCCGTTTTTAGCAAACTGCAAAGCCAGTTCGTATCCGATGCCACGTGATGTTCCGGTGATGATGATGTTCTTCATTTTCTATTTTATTGTCGTAAAGATAATAAAAGTTGAGAAAGAAATTACTTGAAGTATTTCTTATAAAACTTCACCGCTTGAAATGTTCCCAATCCGATAAACACTAATGGAATAATATATTTCATTAGATATTTGGCTAAAAAATCGGTTTGATTGGTAAGATAGTTTAACGATAAAATCAGCGTTAACATTCCAGCAAAAGTGCCCATTACGGTTCCGAATACATAGAAGTATTTTCGTGATTTGGAAACTTCAATATAATTGGCATTGAGTAAATAGAGATTCCAACCCGTCCAAAACGGAATTTGAATAAAGTTCAAACAACTCAAAATGACGCCCACTACATATGGCGAATAATCAATATACTTTTCTAAAACCGATTGCGTTGTTGCTTTTGAATTGCCACTTGAATAAAAAATATACGCCAGTACAAACATAAAAATTACCGAAAAACCTTCGATGAATTTAATCAATTTTTGATTGTTCATTAATTGATTGGCAAAAAGTAATGTCCCAAAAATTACAAAAAATTCGATAGAAATAATTCCTAATAAATAAAAAATGGTGTCGTGTAATCCAAATTTTTTAAAGACTTCGAAACCAACAATATTCAAGTAGCCCAAAGGAATTGACCCAATAAAGCTGATGGAGAATCCGACGAGTATGTTTTTTAATTTTATCATTATTTAACCTTAAACTTGTCATTACGAGGTACGAGGAATCTCATAATCTGAAGAACTTGATGAGATTCCTCGTACCTCGGAATGCCAAAAAGTGAGTTTAAAAATTCACAATTCTATTACTTTGCTTTAAATGCAAACGGTATTGTTTCATTCCTTCTTTGTGGGAAAGGTACGGAAATCCTCTCTTATGATTGACAATACTGATTTTAAACATATACGTGATGTGTCTCGCCAATTCCTTCCAAGCAAAAAATAACGAATGTTCCGGATCGTAAATATGTGTTGGTTCACTGGCAGCACCATTCAATTCTACGATGGAAAAGTTTTTCCCTTGCTCTAAATGGTCCCATGAATAGTACATTAAGTCCATTCTTCCAAAATAAAATTCCGGAATTTGCAAACACAAATCGTCGATTACCTTGGTTAATTTATCGGAAATTAGATGACTCGCATCAATAAACTTTGCACCGCGAGCGTGATTTCCATACGGAACTAAATTGCGTTTCTCTCCTTTTGGTAAAATATCAAAAAGTTGATTGCCGTATTCTTTTTCTAAGGCGTTCAATTGGAATTCGAAACGCGGATTTCTTTTCAATAATGTTGCAATTGTTGCAACGCCATCGCCTTCTACAATTAAAAACTCTTTGGCAACAATGCCAGTAATTTTTCCGTTTTTTTCATTGGGAAAACGAACGTAAAAAATACCAACTTCATTCTCATACGGAATCAAATCCTGCAACAAATAATCGAAATTGGCTTTGTTGTGATAGACTTTTAACTCATTGATATTGGTGATTTTTTTAACTGCCGAACCACGCAATCCGATGTCGGGTTTTACAATAAAAGGCGTTTTGATAGTGGAATTTTGCAATGTAGCAATCACTTCTTCAAAAGGGATTTTCTCTTTTACAAAAGTCGTTTTTGGATAATACTCTTGTGGTATCAAATTGTAAATTTCAATCTTACTATCCATTACAAATCCGCCATTTTTCATAGATGGATTGCAGGCGTTAAAAAAGAAAATGGTTCTTGCTTTAAGCGCATAAAACGCCCATAAAAAATAAATAGGAATATAAACAATTTGAAAAGGCCAATATTCCCAATGGGTCAATTTATGAAAGAATAATCTCAAATTATAGTGTAATAAAAGAATTGATAAACTCTTTTTGCTGCTGCAAATCGTAATGCGAAAGTACGACTTTATTTTTATCGATAACCGTTTGCGTGATGCTCAACGTTTTTAGAACATCATTTCTGTTGATAACCAAACCGTGTTCTTTATTATCCCCTTCGGCATAGCGATGAAAATTAAACATTTCGGTTTCATTTACTTCAGGTTTAGTATCGATAAAGGTAGCAAACCAATTGGCTCTTGTATCTCTAATTTCTTTCGAGTATAGTGTTGATGAAGACCAAATATGATT
>JANNCY010000173.1:0-11134 GCA_031387085.1 Flavobacteriales bacterium
TTAAATCTATATTCTATTCTCTTTGTTCTATTCTCTTTTTCTAACTGTTCGTTGCTCAATTCGTTTCTCAAATTTTTCTCCTTGAAATATTCGTTGGATTAATATTCCTGGAATGTGAATTTCATTCGGATTTAAACTACCTACCGGCAAAAGTTCTTCTACTTCGGCAATGGTTATTTTTCCGGCACCACACATACACGGATTGAAATTACGCGCTGTTCCTTTGAAAATTAAATTCCCGGCTTCGTCACCTTTCCATGCTTTTACGATAGCAAAATCGGCTTTGAAAGCATGTTCAATAACATGCATTTTTCCGTTGAATTCGCGGGTTTCTTTTCCGACAGCAACTTCAGTTCCGAAGCCAGCAGGAGTGAAGAAAGCAGGAATTCCGGCTTGTGCAGCCCGACAACGTTCGGCTAAAGTTCCTTGTGGAATTAACTCTACGTCCAATTCACCTGAAAGCATTTGACGTTCGAATTCGGCATTTTCTCCAACATAGGACGAAATCATTTTTTTGATTTGTTTTTGTTGAAGTAATAAACCCAATCCAAAATCATCTACTCCGGCGTTGTTGGAAATGCAAGTCAGATTTTTTGTTTTTTTAACTACCAATTCGCCGATGCTATTTTCGGGAATACCACAAAGTCCGAAACCTCCTAGCATGATGGTCATATTGTCTTCAATTCCTTGAAGTGCTTCTTGAACGGAGTTTACTTTTTTATTAATCATATTTTGGAAATACGTTTCTTATTCTTGATGTTGTATTTAGTAGGATGCCCTAGCCCTGATAGAGCCGATATCCTCGCAGTGCAACGGAGAGATAAAGGCGAAAGCAGGAGATGGCTTCAGATTGCTTCGTTCCTCGCAATGACAGCTTCAAAAACTACTGTTCAAATTCTTTAGTGTCTTGTTCGACAGCCGTTGAATCGATGGCAGTGCTGTCGATTACTCTTTCGGAACCGCCATAACAATCGACTTTAATATTAAAATTTTCGGGGACTTCGAATTTATCTTTGGAAATCAGCAGGTCTTTATCTTCATAGCATTTTTTCATAAAGTAACCCCAAATAGGCAAAGCTGCCGTAGCACCCTGACCGTAAGTAATTCCTTTAAAACGAGCCGAACGATCTTCGCAACCCACCCAAACGCCTGTTACTAAATTCGGAACCATTCCCATGAACCAACCATCGGATTGATTTTGAGTTGTTCCGGTTTTTCCTGCAATCGGATTGGTAAACATGTACGGATAACCTGTCCAGCGATTGTCGCCACTTCCGCCACCTTGCGTTCGTAATCGTACCCCAGAACCACTTTCGGTTACGCCTTCAAGCAATTTAATAACGGCAAAAGCGATGTCTTTGCTAAGCACATCATGCGATTCCATTGTGGGTTCGTAGATGTTTGCGCCGTTTTTATCTTCGATACGTAGGATAAATTGTGGTTTGATGTACACGCCTTGATTGGCAAAAGTGCTGTACGCAGCCACCATATCCTGAACGGTAATATCAACAGCTCCAAGTGCAATAGATGGTTGTACTGGAATTTCGGAGGTTACGCCTAATTTGTGCGTCATTTCGACAACGGCTTCCGGACCCGTTTTATCAATTAACTTAGCAGAAATGGTATTGATGGAATTGGCTAATGCTGTTTTGAGTGTTACCATTCCACGGTATTTGTTGTCGGAATTTCGAGGTTCCCAATCTTCTGTAACATGATGGCGTCCTTTTCGAATAATAAAAGGTCCATCTACAAAAGTGTCACAAGGCGATAATCCCAATTGCTCAATTGCCGTAGCATAAACAAATGGTTTGAAAGTAGAACCTACTTGTCGGGCACCTTGACCCACGTGATCGTATTGGAAATATTTATAATTGATTCCACCCACCCAGGCTTTTATTTGTCCGGTTTGCGGTTCCATCGACATTAAACCCGCCTGCAGAAAATGTTTGTAATAGCGGATAGAATCCATTGGTGTCATTATGGTATCTCTTTCTCCTTTCCAAGAGAAGACAGTCATTTTTGTTTTGACGTTGAACGAAGCAATAATCTCTTCGTCGCTTTTGTCGAGGTCTTTTAGAATGCGCCATCTTTCGGAATTTTTCATGGCTTTGTCGAAGATTTTTTTGGTCTCGGCTTCGGTGATGCTTAGGAAAGGAGCGTTTTTATTTCCTTTTTGTTGGATATAAAATTCTTCCTGAAGGTTTTTAATATGCGCCTGAACGGCTTCTTCTGCGTGTTCCTGAATTTTAGAGTCGATAGTCGTGTAAATTTTTAAACCGTCGCTGTAAATATCGTAATCTTCACCATCGGGTTTTTTGTGATCTTTAACCCAATTTCTCATATAATCACGCAGGTATTCTCTGAAATAAGTGGCGGTGCCATCGAGGTGACTTTCGGGATGAAAATCGAGAACGATAGGTTTTTTTTCAAGTTCATTTTTAGTGGATTCATCTAGATGATTGTTTCGAACCAATTGTCCGAGAACGATGTTTCTTCTTTTCAACGCTTTTTCAGGACGGCGAACCGGATTAAACAGCGAAGGATTGGTAAGCATTCCGACCAACAACGCACTTTGATCTACTGATAAATCGCGTGGTTCAACATTGAAATATACTTTTGACGCCGAGCGAATTCCAACCGCATTATTCACAAAATCGACGCGATTGAAGTACATAGCGATGATTTCATTTTTGGTATATTGTCGTTCCAATCGGATGGCAATAATCCATTCTTTTGCTTTTTGAACAATACGAAAAGGAAGGAATTTAGAGCCTTCACCGTGAAATAATAATTTTGCTAATTGTTGTGTAATCGTACTCGCACCTCCATTGGAACCCAATTTTAATGCAGCGCCAAAAGTTCGTTTCGCATCGATACCAGAGTGTTCGTAAAAACGTTCGTCTTCGGTCGAAACCAAAGCATCCACCAATGATTTTGGAAGGTCTTTGTATTTAATTGCGGTACGGTTTTCGTTGTAAAATTTACCAAGAGTTACGCCATCCGAAGAGATAACTTCGGTAGCCAAATTCGATTCGGGATTTTCTAAATCTTCAAACGAAGGCATGGCACCAAACAACCCCCAGGAAGCAAATAAGAAAAATAGAAAAAAGCTGCCAAGTGTATAAAAAAACAACCTCCAAAACTTTTTAGAATAGTATTTAATGTCTTTTATTTGAGTATTCTTTTGTGTCATTGTATTATTGTATCGATTCAATTCTAAATCCAACGTCAGATATTCCTTCTAATTTAGCCACTCCAGAGACTTTGCCTGTTTGTCGGTTTGCCTGTTGGATATCGACTTTGTATTTCCCTTTTAAATTAAACATTACATTTTCTTTATAAAACAGTTTGCTTTCTTTAACATCGGTAAATCCATCGCCTAATAAAGAACCGTCAGCTTCGGTCATTTGGTATTCTAAGGTATCTACTAAAACTTTTTTATTGGGTTGTTCCATCGAAACAATTAAAAAAATATTATTGAAAGGATACGCATTATTATCCCTAAGCGTAACAAACAAATTGAATTTTTTTTCTTGACTTAGTTGCGGCAATTCGAATGAAACAATACTGTCTTTGTGCCAAGAATTTCCAACCGATTTGTATTCATCAAAAACCCTATTTTTGTCACAAGAAATAACTAAAAGTGCTACAATAAGAAACAGGATGCTATTTTTTATCTTCATTCTTTTTGATAATTATAGGTCTTTTTACTTGTTGGTTTAGCTGTGCTCCGTTCGCCTTTGGCTCTGGTGACTGCTGAGGTTTTGCGTCGCTTCGTTCGGCTCCACCTCGTGGCACTTGATTTTGCCCCTGGTTTTGATTCGGGTTAGCAATTTTATTTTTATTCTTATTTTTACTCTTCTTTTTCTTAGGTTGATCAAAACGCGTTAAGCTTTCCTGACCCATTGCGTTATTGAAATTGGTTTCTGGTTCTTGAATAATTTCGATTGCAAAATCTTCTAAAGAACTTACTTTCTTTTTTTCTTTATTGATGGCAATAATTTCTTTTACCTGTTCAATTTTTAACACATGCCAATTGGCAAAATTATTGGTGTAAGCAAACCACATTAAACCTTTAAAAATATCTTGTTTTTGACAAATCGCATCACCGTTTTCGGTAACTAGTTTGGTATCGAAATCGGGAAACCCTTTTAAAGCATCGAGATAGGTGTCCAATTCATAGTTCAAACAACATTTTAATTTACCGCATTGTCCTGCTAATTTTTGCGGATTTAGCGACAATTGTTGGTAACGCGCAGCTGAAGTATTCACACTTCTAAAATCGGTAAGCCAAGTTGAGCAACACAATTCTCTTCCACAAGAACCGATTCCGCCTAAACGAGAAGCTTCTTGACGGAAACCGACTTGTTTCATCTCAATTCGGGTTTTAAAAACCGACGCAAATTCTTTAATTAATTGACGAAAATCGACACGATCATTGGCGGTGTAATAAAAAATCGCTTTTGAGCCATCGCCTTGAAATTCGATATCCGAAATTTTCATTTCTAATTTTAAAGCAATCGCAATTTCACGTGCTTTTACTTTTAGCGGTTCTTCTTTATCACGCGCATCACTCCATATATCAATATCTTTTTGAGATGCTTTTCGGTAAATTTTAGCTATTTCAGCACTTTTGTGATCAACACCTTTTTTCTTCATTTGGATTTTTACCAACTCGCCGGTAAGCGTTACGATTCCGATATCATGTCCCGGAGACGCATCTGTGGCAACGATATCGCCAATGCTTAACGTGAGTTTTTCGGAGTTGCGGTAAAATTCTTTTCGGCCATTTTTAAAACGGACTTCCACGCAATCGAAAGGAGCTTCTCCAGTTGGTAAATTCATATTCGCCAACCAATCGAAAACAGTTAATTTGTTGCAGCTATCGGTGCCGCAAGTCCCATTATTTTTACAACCCTTTGGTGCAGAACCATCAGAAGTTGAACAACTTTGACATGACATAATTATATATGTAGTGTTGCATAAAGCAACTTAAGTTCATAAAACGATTAATTGGTAAAGATAGTAAAGATTTTAGATTTAGGATTTTAGATTTAGGATTTTTTAAAAAACGTATTTATTTCGATTTTAGTCTAAAATTTTATATAATTTATCCGACAAACGAATCCGGAAAGGCACTTCAAAAGTCACTTTATCATTAAGTTTTGCTGTTGTTTTTTCAGTTCCGTTGACGAACATTTTCGTTACAATTAGTTCTTCATTTCCGGTTGTTGGTCCTGAAATTATGATTTTATCGCCAACGTTTAATTCATTATTTTCGATGATGAAAAGTCCGACTTGTGCTTTTGCATAATAATGTTCGACTTTGCCCAGCAATACTTTTTTAATTTTGATTTTTTGACGAATGTCTTTTGGCTTTTGCACAGTTGCTAAAGATGTATCGGATAACTCTCCAGAATGTTTGAACAGCAATTTATCGGATTTTCCTTTTCTGAAAATCATATTGCCATTTTTTATGCCGCGACGCAATTTCACTTGATCGACTAATGACATGTGAATAATTTCTTGACATTCTGTTGAACAACAATTTTCCATTACTGCTTTGCATTCGTCGCATTGAATAAACAATAAATGACAACCTTCATTTTCACAATTGGTGTGATTGTCGCATGGTTTTCCACATTGGTGGCATTGCGAAACGATATCGTTAGTAATTCGTTCGCCAAGTCGATGATCGAAAACAAAGTTTTTACCAATGAATTTACTTTCTAAGCCTTCTTCTTTGATTTGTTTCGCATAATTGATAATTCCGCCTTCCAACTGAAAAACATTTTTAAAACCCTGATGCTTGAAATAGGCGGACGCTTTTTCACATCGGATGCCTCCAGTGCAATACATTACAAGGTTTTTATCTTCTTTAAAATCTTTTAATTGTTCGTTGATGATGGGTAACGATTCGCGAAAAGTCTCCACATCGGGAGTTATAGCACCTTTGAAATGACCAATTTCACTTTCGTAATGGTTTCTAAAATCGACTACAATCGTATTTGGATCTTCTAAAATTTGATTGAATTCGTTGGCTTTTAAGTGTACACCAATATTGGTTACATCGAAGGTTTCATCGTTCAATCCGTCGGCGACTATTTTGTCACGGACTTTAATGGTTAATTTCAAAAATGAATGGTCGTCTTGTTCAACCGCTACATTCAATCGAGTTTCTCTCATGAAATCGTAGGCTTGTAGGGTTTCACGAAAAGCCTCTATGTTTTCAGCCGGAACCGACATTTGAGCATTGATTCCTTCTTTGGCGACATACGTTCGGCCGAGTGCATCAAGTGCATTCCAAGCTATAAATAAATCGTCACGAAATTGTTGTGGGTTTTCAATTTTGGCATACGCATAGAAAGACAACGTAAGTCGTTGTTTGCCGGCTTGGTCAATAAGTTCGGCTCTTTCTTCTGCGCTTAAAGTGTTGTACAGTTGCATGCTATAAACGTTTAAGTGAGAAAATGTTGAGTTCTAAATGGAAGAACTCGGTGCAAATTTAGGATTTAACCGCAAAGTTCGCAAGGTTTTTTTCGCAAAGTTCGCAAGGATTTTGTTTAACCGCAAGGATTGCAAGGGTTTGACGCAAAGTTCGCATGGATTTTGTTTAACCGCAAAGTCCGCAAAGATTTACGCTAAGCACGCAAGGAAAAAATAAACCGCAAATTCGCAAATTATAATCAATTTGCGAATTTGCGGTTAACTCTTAGCGAACTTTGCGAAAAAACCTTGCGGTTAAGCTTAACAGAATTCCGCGTATGCGTCTTTTAAATTTTCTGCAATCATTTCAGCAGGACGACCTTCGATGTGATGGCGTTCTAACATGTGCACCAATTCGCCATTTTTAAACAAAGCCATACAAGGCGATGATGGAGGAAAAGGAAACATGTGTTGACGCGCAGCATCGACAGCTTCTTTATCAACACCCGCAAAAACTGTTACGATGTGATCGGGTTTTTTGGTGTTATCCAAACTCATTTTTGCCCCCGGACGTGCATTTCTTGCGGCACATCCACAAACGGAATTCACTACAAGAAGCGTTGTGCCTTCAGCATTGATGGCATTTTCTACTGCTTCTGCACTGTATAAATCTTGAAAACCAGCGGCAGTCAATTCGGCACGCATCGGTAATACCATTTCTTCTGGATACATATTTTTTAATTTAGGATTATGGAATTAGGATTAATTGATTTAATCGCGTACAAAGGTAATGAGAATTTTGTAGGTAAGTTTTAAAGAAATGATAAAGATTTATTATGGTTTAATAGTCATAAAAACCAATTTTTCATTTATTCTTCATTCTGTCTTTTAAAATAGTTTCTACATCATCCAATGTAAATCCTTTTGCTTGGAGTAGTACTAAATAGTGTAATAATAGGTCGGCGGCTTCCCCTAGAAATAAACTAGGATTGTTGTCTTTAGCTTCTATTACCAATTCAACAGCTTCTTCGCCCACTTTTTGAGCCATTTTATTAATTCCCTTTTCAAAAAGTGAGGAGACATACGACTCAGAATTTGGATTAGAAATGCGATCCGCAATTACATTTTCCAATTCATTTAAAAATGAAATTTTGGGTTCAGTAGCAAAACAGGAAGACGTTCCGTTATGGCACGTTGGTCCGTTTGGAAGGACTTTTATTAGCAAAGCATCTTGATCGCAATCTTTGTTTATCGAAACAACTTTTAGAAAATTTCCCGAAGTTTCGCCTTTGGTCCATAACCTGTTTTTGCTTCGACTGAAAAAAGTAACAACATTTTCTTTTTGCGTTTTTTGTAGCGCTTCTTCGTTCATATAACCCAACATCAATACCTGTTGTGTTTCGTTATTTTGGATAATTACGGGTAGTAATCCGTTATTTTTTGTGAAATCTAACTTCATCTGATGGGAATGTTTTTGGTTTTTAAAACGTTTTTTAATTCGAAAATCGGAACTTCATTGAAATGGAAAATACTTGCTGCTAATCCGGCACTGACTTCCGTTTTCGTAAATAATTCAACAAAATGGTTCGCATTTCCTGCGCCACCAGAAGCAATCACCGGTATGGAAACAGCTTTGTTTATTGCATTTGTGATTGCTAATGCAAAACCAGTTTTGGAGCCATCGTTGTTCATCGATGTAATTAACAATTCTCCGGCACCTAATTCTGCTACTTTTTTTGCCCAATCGATAGCTAAAATTCCGGTAGATTCTGTTCCGCCTTTGATGAAAACATACCAATCTTTCTCAACTTTCTTGATGTCTATAGCGACAACTAAACTCTGACTTCCAAAAGCGTCTGAAATTTGAGTGATCAATTCTGGATTCAAAACGGCAGCCGAATTAATACTCACCTTATCTGCTCCAGATTCTAGTAATAACCGTGCATCATCAACCGATTGAATGCCACCACCAGCGGTAAACGGAATGTTGATTTCTTTAGCTAATTGTGTGACCATTTCGGCGAATGTTTTTCGTTTTTCCAAGGTTGCGCTAATGTCTAAAAACACCAATTCGTCGGCACCATTTTTTGAATAAAAGGAAGCCAATTCAACAGGATTTCCAGCATCTTTTAATTCTAAAAACTGAATGCCTTTTACGACACGTCCGTCTTTAATATCCAAACACGGAATAATTCTTTTCTTTAACATAACTCGCGTAGGTTTTCTATTTTTATTGTTCCTTCATATAGTGCTTTTCCGATGATGGCACCTTCGCACCCGATGGTTTTCAATAGTTCCAAATCGGAAATAGTTGTAACGCCACCACTTGCGATTAATTTCACTTTTGTTTTTTCTAAAATATTTTGATACAATTCATTAGAAGTTCCTTGCAGCATTCCGTCTTTAGAGATATCAGTACAAATTACAGTTGAAATTCCTTTTAAAACGTAATCAACGATGTAATCTATAACATCCAATTCGGACGATTCTAACCAACCTTGCGTCGCAATTTTTCGGTTCAGACAATCGGCACCTAAAATGATTTTATCGCTTCCAAATTCTGTCAACCAATCAAAAAATTCCGCTGGATTTTTTGCTGCAATGCTTCCGCCTGTAATTTGACGGGCTCCGTTTTCAAAAGCAATTTCTAGGTCTTTACGTTGTTTTAATCCGCCACCAAAATCGATTTTCAATTTGGTTTTTGTAGCAATTTGATACAGCACTTTGTGGTTGATAATTTGGTTGGATTTTGCGCCGTCCAAATCGACTAAATGCAAATACTGGATGCCATTGTCTTCAAAATATTTAGCGATTTCCAACGGATTTTCATTATATATTTTTTGCGTAGCGTAATCGCCTTTGGTCAATCGGACGCATTTTTCGTTAATGATGTCTATGGCTGGAATGATTCTCATAATTTCAAAAAGTTGAGTAAAAGTTGTTCACCTGCACTGGATGATTTTTCGGGATGGAATTGTGTCGCATAAAAATTATCCTTTTGCATCGATGCGCTAAACGGAACGATATAATCACAAATTGCTGTGGTTTCTTTGCTGATTTCAGCATAGTAACTGTGTACAAAATAGAAATCTTCTTCAGTAGAAATTCCGTTGAACAAAGCTGATTTCATATCAAAAATCGTATTCCAACCCATATGTGGCACTTTCAATTTAGGTTCAAATTTCTTAACTGTCGCTTCAAAAATTCCCAAACATTTTGTGTTTCCTTCGTCCGAAAATTGACATAATAATTGTTGCCCAAGACAAATTCCTAAAACCGGTTGTGTGAGGTTTTTGATTACTTTATCCAAGCCTTTTTCTTTCAAATAGTGCATCGCCGAACTGGCTTCGCCAACGCCTGGAAAAATCACTTTATCGGCTTGTTTCAAAATGGTTTCATCATCGGTAACGATACACGAATAACCCAAACGTTCGATGGCGTTTTTCACCGAAGTGATGTTGCCTGCATTATATTTTACAATAGCTATCATAGAATTCCTTTGGTGCTTGGGATGCCGTTCGTGCCATCTTTTTGGACCGCCATTTTCATCGCTTTTGCGAAGGCTTTAAAAATCGATTCTATTTTATGGTGTTCGTTTTCCCCTTCACTTTTGATATTCAAATTGCATTTGGCGCCATCGCAAAACGATTTGAAAAAGTGTGAGAACATTTCGGTTGGCATTTCACCTATTTTTTCTCTGCTGAATTTGGCATCCCATACCAACCACGAACGACCGCCAAAATCCAGTGCGACTTGCGACAAGCAATCGTCCATCGGCAGTAAAAAACCATAACGCGTAATACCTTTTTTAGAACCCAATGCTTGTGCAAAAACATCGCCCAAAGCAATGCCGACATCTTCAATCGTGTGGTGTTCGTCTACAAATAGATCACCTTTGACATTGATGTTCAAATCGATATTTCCGTGTTTTGAAATTTGGTCTAACATGTGATCGAAAAAACCTAAACCGGTGCTAATGTTGCTTTTCCCGCTTCCATCTAAGTTGATTTCGACTGTAATTTCTGTTTCTTTTGTCTTGCGAATTAATTTAGCTACTCGAGGTTGTAATTTTAGAAATTGATAAATGGTTTCCCAAGATGATGTTGATAAAATCGCTCGTTCATTTGAAGTGTCCGAAATAAAGATCGCCTGACTTCCTAAATTTTCTGCCAGTTGAATATCGGTAATTCGATCGCCAATTACGAAAGAGTTTTTCAAATCGTAATTTCCCTTGAAGTACTGTTGCAACAATGCCGTACCGGGTTTTCTTGTTGGTAAATTTTGTTCTGGAAGTGAGACGTCAATAATCACATCTGAAAATTGAATTCCTTCGTTTTCAAATGCTTTTAGCATCTTGTTGTGTGCGGGCCAAAAAGTATTTTCGGGAAACGATTCGGTTCCCATTCCGTCTTGATTGGTAACCATGACTAACTCATAATCGAGTTCTTTGGCAATGCGAGAAAAATACTGAAAAATCTGTGGATAAAACTCCAATTTTTCCAAACTATCGACTTGAAAATCGACTGGCGGTTCGATGATTACTGTGCCGTCTCTATCTATAAATAATACTTTTTTCATGATGTAACTAATTGTAGTGCGTAAACTAATTGTTGGTTTTCTCGTGGTGTTCCGATGGTAATTCGGATGGTATTTTCAACTACCGAACTTCGATTGCGTGTGATGATTTGTTGTTCGATTAAATTGTTGT
>JANNCY010000193.1:0-12194 GCA_031387085.1 Flavobacteriales bacterium
AGTAAATATAGTCTACCTCAAATCCTTCAATCGCAATTGTACCGTAACTTTTCCATTATATTCATTTTCATCAATACAATACGCCGCATCAAAAGGTTTTTGATTTTTAACCAAATCCAGTTTAGTTCCCAATCCAAATCCAATAGCACCGAACCCTTCGGAGTTATTTTGTTTTACGAATAATTTCAAATGTTCGTTGTGTTGCCCAAGAGTTTTGGCATAACCGGTATCTTTTAGGTTTTTACTCAGAAAAATAGGCGTCATATTTTGTGGTCCAAAAGGTTCAAAACGATTTAAAATCCGGATTAATTTTTCATTGATATCAGTCAGATTTATTTCATTATCATACGAAATCTCCGGAATTAACAAATCGGGATGAATGGTTTTCTCCACTTCTCTTTCAAACGCTTCTTTAAACGCCAAATAATTTTCTTCTTTGAGTGTCATTCCCGCCGCATACATATGTCCACCAAACTGTTCCAAATGTTCCGAACACGCTTCCAAGGCATTGTAAATATCAAAATCTTTAACAGAACGCGCCGAAGCTGCTAACATTTCACCGCTTTTTGTAAATACAATGGTCGGACGGTAATAAGTTTCCGTCAAGCGGGAAGCGACAATTCCGATTACCCCTTTGTGCCAGTTTTCTTGATACACTACTGTTGTAAATCGTTCTTTTTCGTTGTTGATTTCAATTTGAGAAAGCGCTTCCACCGTAATTTGCTTGTCTAAATCTCTTCGGTCGGCATTATAACCTTCAATTTCGGAAGCAAATTGTTCGGCTTGATCCAAATCGTATTCGGTTAAAAGTGCTACTGCTTCGTTACCGTGTTTTATTCTTCCTGCCGCATTGATGCGTGGCGCGATGATAAAAACAACGTCGGTAATGGTCAATTCTTTTTTCTTGACATTTTGAATCAACGCTTTTATTCCGGGACGCGGATTTGAATTAATGACATCCAATCCAAATTTAGCTAACGTTCGATTTTCACCTGTCATCGGAACGATATCGGCAGCAATCGCCGTCGCTACCAAATCCAAGTACAGTATCAAATCGTCAATCGTTTGGTTCCTGTTTTGTGCCAATGCCTGAATGAGTTTAAAACCCACGCCGCATCCGCAAAGTTCATCATACGGATAGGAGCAATCTTCGCGTTTTGGATCTAAAACTGCAACAGCATTGGGCAATGTATCGCCAGGTCGGTGGTGATCGCAAATAATAAAATCAATGTTTTTGGCTTTCGCATACGCGACATGGTCAATGGATTTGATACCACAATCGAGTGCGATAATGAGTGAAAATTCATTGTCATCGGCAAAGTCAATTCCTTTATACGAAATGCCGTAACCTTCGTCGTAGCGATCGGGAATGTAAGTGGCAATATTGGGATAATAACTTTTAAGATAATTCGAAACGAGTGAAACTGCAGTAGTGCCATCGACATCATAATCGCCAAAAACCAAGATGTTTTCTCCGTTGATTATGGCATTTTCAATTCGGACAACCGCTTTGTCCATATCTTTCATCAGAAACGGATTGTGCAAGTCGTTGAGTGAAGGTTTGAAAAAGGAACGTGCCTGTTCGTAGGTTTCGATTCCTCTTTGAAGTAATAATGTAGCGATGATTTCATCGACTTGAAGTTCGTTTTGTAGTTTCTGAACTTTCTCTTTTTCGGGCTTTGATTTTAGTGTCCAACGCATAATAACGGAATTTAAATTTGTGATTTTGGCTTGTATGTCGTACAAAAATAGGAAATATTTTTCAGTTATTATTCCTTACTTTTGGAGATAAAAATCAGTTAATGCAGATTCAAGGACAAATTGTAGACATTCAAAATAAGCGAATTTATGCTGGCGAACTCACCGTTGACAATGGTAAAATTACTTTCATCATCCAAAAAAATCATGATGTCAATAACTATATTCTTCCCGGATTTATAGACGCTCACATTCATATCGAAAGTTCGATGTTGGTGCCTTCCGAATTTGCAAAAATCGCAGTGCTTCACGGAACTGTCGCCACCATTTCAGATCCGCACGAAATTGCCAATGTACTCGGAATCGCCGGCGTGCATTACATGATTGACAATGGAAAAAAAGTACCGATGAAATTCCATTTTGGTGCGCCATCGTGTGTTCCTGCAACCTCATTTGAAAGTGCTGGAGCCGTTATCGATTCGGATGGAATTAGAGAATTGATGGCGTTACGCGATATTTTTTATTTGTCGGAAATGATGAATTACCCTGGAGTTATCTATGACGATCCCGAAGTTTTAAAGAAATTGGAATGGGCAAAACAGTATGGGAAACCAATCGATGGACACGCCCCTGGATTACGTGGCGAACCGATTAGAAAATACATTTCCGCAGGAATCACAACCGATCACGAGTGTTTTACTTATGATGAAGCTGAAGAGAAATTGTCACTCGGAATGAAAATCATCATCCGTGAAGGAAGCGCAGCTAAAAATTTCGAAGCGTTAATCGATTTGCTTCCTGAAAATTATGAAAACATGATGTTCTGTTCGGATGATAAACATCCCGACGATTTGATTGTCGGACATATTAATTTGCTTTGTGCGAGAGCCGTAGCGAAGGAAATGGACATTTTTAAAATTCTGCAAGTCGCGTGTGTGAATCCCGTACATCATTATAAAATGAACGTTGGTTTATTGGAAGAAAATGACGCTGCCGATTTTATTGTAGTGGAAGATTTGATTAATTTTAAAGTCCTTCAAACGTATATTGATGGTGGATTGGTAGCCGAAAACGGTCAGTCATTTGTTACACATGTTGACTTTGAGACGCCTAATAATTTCAATATTTCTCCAAAAGAAATTGCTGATTTTGAGTTGGCAAGTACAGCATCAACAATTAGAGTGATTGAAGCTTTGGAAGGACAATTAATCACCAACGTAATTCATCATAAATCGGTATTGGTTGATGGTAAATTGGTGTCCGATATTGAAAATGATGTTTTAAAAATAGCGGTTGTCAATCGGTATCAAAACACAACGCCAGCAGTTGCTTTTATCAAAAACTTCGGATTGAAAAAAGGTGCTATTGCTAGTTCGGTAGCGCACGATTGTCACAATATTGTAGTGGTGGGAACTTCGGATGAAGACATCGTAAACGCAGTCAATCTCCTCATCAAAAATAAAGGCGGTATTTGTGCAGTAAACGGTACGGAACAAAAGTCATTGGCGTTGCCTGTTGCCGGAATCATGAGCGATAAAAACGGTTGGGAAGCAGGGAAATTGTATCAGGAAATTGATGCTATGGCAAAAGAATTGGGAAGTAATCTAAAAGCACCTTTTATGACGCTTTCGTTTATGGCACTTTTGGTGATTCCCGATTTGAAATTATCGGATAAAGGGTTGTTTAGTGGGACAGCGTTTTCGTTTGTAGATTTGGGAGTCAATTAGAAAAAAGACCGCTTTGCTGCAAGAAGCAAGACCGCTTCGCTCCAAGAAATATTTGATTATGATTCGGATTTGTCTTTACTCTTGGCTCTTGATTCTTTTTTCTCAGATTTCCCTTCAACCACAACCACAATTTCTCCTTTAGGAGGTTTGGCTTCGTAGTGTTTCAATACTTCTTCAGCAGTTCCGCGTTGGGTTTCTTCATGTAGTTTGGACAATTCTCTCGAAACAGAAATACTTCTATCAGCTCCAAAATACTGCACAAATTCGGCTAAAGTTTTGACTAATTTATGAGGAGAAACGTAAAAAATCATCGTGCGTGTTTCGTCGGATAAAGCCAAATAACGGGTTTGTCTTCCTTTTTTTTCGGGTAAAAAACCTTCAAATACAAATCGGTCGTTGGGCAAACCACTGTTCACCAAAGCGGGAACAAATGCCGTGGCTCCGGGCAGACAATCGACTTCAATATTATTTTCGACACAGGCACGTGTGAGTAAAAATCCGGGGTCAGAAATGGCTGGAGTTCCGGCATCCGAAATGAGTGCAATTGTTTCACCACCTTTTAATCTCGCAATCAAATTTTCAACGGTTTTGTGTTCGTTGTGCATGTGATGGCTGTGCATGTGTGTGGCGATTTCGAAATGCTTGAGGAGTTTTCCACTGGTGCGCGTGTCTTCTGCCAAAATCAAATCGGCTTCCTTCAAAACCCGAATGGCTCTGAAAGTCATATCTTCAAGATTTCCAATTGGAGTAGGAACGATGTACAGTTTTGACATTTATCCGAATTTTTTCTCGACAATTTCCATGAATCGTTCGGCATAATCTTCTTGTCCAATCCAATTGCTGTAGTCGGGTTTTACCATATCATTGATAAATTCCTTCGCTTCAGAAAAACTATCAAATGTATTCAATTGGGATAAAACGCGGTTGTAATCTTCGGTACTGTTGTCGAATAAGTATTTCACAAAACCGATGCGGTCGTTCAGGCCGATATTGATTCCGGTTGCCAATTTGTCGTTTAAAGCAGTTACCTTTTTCTCATTCTTTTCTTCCAAAATAACAACGTGTTCCTCTTCTTTTATTGCTTTAGTTGGTGCTGGACTTGAAACATCATTGTGTTTTACAAAATCAGGTTCTTTGTAGTCTTCGCCCAATAAATGTTCGAAGGATATTTGCTGCGTTTTTTCTTGTTTAGGAGTAATTTCTTCTTCAATTTCTTCCGAAGCCATTTCGAAAATAGGTTCAAAACCAGCATCTTCTGCTGCCACTTCTTCCTCGATTTCTTCTTCTTCATCAATGGCAATTTCACCAACAATAATTGGTTCTTCTTCGGGAGCTTCTTCTTCAACAGCTTCAACAACAGCAATTGGTTCTTCTTCGGGAGCTTCTACTTCAACAGCTTCAACAACAGCAATTGGTTCTTCAACTGGTACTGTTTTCTCAGGTTCCGCTTCATGCGAAATCGCTAACTTTTCTTCCAATTCTGCTTCAGAAATAGTCGCTTTCACCTGCTCGATATGGTCGCCATAAAATTTCAAAACCGATAAAGTTTCATATAACTTTTGCGTTTCGAAGTACAATTGATCTACTTCCGATTTGTTTTTTAATTTTAAAACACGGTGCGCAATGCTTATTAATTCGGCTTCCAATCTTTTTTTCATAACTTTTAAAAATATAGTGAGTAGCTTATCTTAAATTTATACTATTTTTGTTATTATACAAAGTAATAAAAACAATTCCTTTTTTAAGGTCTAAAAATACAAAATGTTTCTCGAAAATACAGTAAATCATAAAGAACAATTTGGCTGGATAGAAGTAATCTGTGGTTCGATGTTTTCGGGCAAGACAGAAGAACTCATCCGACGCCTGAAAAGAGCGCAATTTGCCAAACAAAAAGTAGAGATTTTCAAACCTACTATCGACACTCGTTATGATGAAGAAATGGTAGTTTCGCACAATAAAAATGAAATCCGTTCGACACCCGTTCCTGCTGCTGCCAATATTGCTATTTTAGCACAAGGTTGTGATGTAGTTGGGATCGATGAAGCTCAATTCTTTGATGATGAAATAGTTAAAATTTGTAATGATTTGGCCAATTCTGGAATACGAGTAATCGTTGCCGGATTGGATATGGATTTTAAAGGAAATCCGTTTGGCCCGATGCCAGCACTTATGGCGACTGCCGAATACGTTACGAAAGTCCACGCCGTTTGTACCCGAACCGGAAATTTAGCCAACTACAGTTTTAGAAAAGCAGATAGCGATAGTTTGGTTTTGCTTGGAGAAACCGAAGAGTACGAACCTTTAAGTCGCGCGGCGTATTACAAAGCCATGCGCGAAAATCTTGTAGTAAAAGATGCTGAAAATTTATCTGCAGCCCTAAAAAAATAAATCGTGACACTTACCATAAGAAATATTATTCCGGTAATTAAAGCACAGTTTTTGGGTAATTCCATTAGTGGCGTTATCGAAAATATTTCTATCGATAGTCGCTCATTACATAATGGAAGCGGAACCTTATTCTTCGCTATAGACGGAATCAATCACGACGGTCATCAATACATCCCAACACTAATAGCAGAACATGAAGTTGCGTATTTTGTGGTCGAAAAATTACCAGAAGAATTGCATCCCAATGCTAATTTTTTGGTCGTAAAAAACACTATTGATGCACTGCAGCGATTGGCCATTTATCATCGAGGTTTATTCGATTTTCCTGTAATTGGAATCACAGGAAGTAACGGAAAAACCATCATTAAAGAATGGTTGCATTTTCTTTTGAGTCCCGATTATAATATTATCCGAAGTCCGAAAAGCTACAACTCGCAAGTCGGAGTTCCTTTGTCTGTTTTGGGAATCAACGAAAACAACAACCTTGGAATTTTTGAAGCCGGAATTTCAACTATCCATGAAATGGAAAATCTGCAACCGATTATCCAACCGACGATTGGGATATTATCTAATATAGGTTCAGCACACGATGAAGGGTTTTTAGATGCCGGACAAAAAATCAAGGAAAAACTCAAACTTTTTACTTCAGTTTCGGTTTTAATCCTGAATAAAAACAAGACAATTGAAGCGTTTTTAAATCCACAAATCAAAACGTTTACATGGAGTTCTGATGATGGGAAAGCCGATGTTTTTGTCATTGCCAATGAAGTTGGAGAGGCGACCGAATTAAAAGTGACGCATGACGATTTGTGTTTTATAATAAAAATTCCGTTTCAAGACCAAGCGTCTATAGAAAATGCGATTCAGTGTTTGATGGTGCTATTGTATTTTGGTTACGATCACCAAGTCATCAACGAGCGAATGCAATTATTGTATCCTGTGGAAATGCGTTTGAAAGTTAAAAACGGAATCAACAATACAACCTTAATTGACGACAGTTACAGTTCCGATTTTCAATCGCTGAAAATTGCTTTGGATTTCCTGGAAAATCAAAAGCAACACAAAAAGAAAACACTCATTTTATCCGACATTATTCAAAGTGGTTTGATTACTGAAGAGCTTTATTCTAAAGTGTCACAGTTGATTATTTCGAATAAAATCAACAGGGTTATTGCGATTGGAAAGACCATTTCGGAGTATAAAAATAAGTTTCCGAATTGCATAGCGTTCAACGCTACTAAAGATTTTATAGATGCTTTTGACACGATGACTTTTGAAAACGAGAACATCCTTATCAAAGGAGCGCGTCATTGTCACTTTGAAGAAATTGTTTCGCTGCTCGAAGAAAAAACACATGAAACGGTTCTTGAAATCAATCTCAATGCCATCAGTCACAATCTGAATTTTTACAAATCGAAACTCGATTCCAAAACCAAAATGATGGTAATGGTAAAGGCGTTTGGTTATGGTAACGGCGGATTTGAAATCGCTAAATTGCTATCCCATCACAAAGTTGATTACCTTGGTGTCGCTTTCGCGGATGAAGGAATTGCGTTGAAAAATAACGGAATCGAATTGCCAATTATGGTGTTAAATCCAGAATCGACCAGTTTTGCAGCGATTATCCAACACCAATTAGAACCTGAAATCTATTCGTTAAAAGGATTGAACTCTTTTTTAAAAATCGCCGAACAGAAAAAATTAAACCACTTTCCAATTCATCTTAAACTCGATACTGGAATGCACCGATTGGGATTTCAAGAGAACGATTTATCCGAATTGATTTCCAAACTAAAAGAAAATCATTTCGTGGAAGTGAAAAGCATCTTATCACACATGGCAACCAGTGACGATTTGGAGCACCAGGAATTTGCACTTACGCAATTGGAATTGTTTGAAAAACTGTCGTCAAATTTGATAAAGGAACTTAAGATTCATCCAATTCGACACATCTTAAACACATCGGGAATATCCAATTATCCACAAGGACAATACGATATGGTGCGTTTGGGAATTGGATTGTACGGAATTTCAAACGATGAAGAAGAACAAAAATATTTAGAAACTGTTGGCACCTTAAAATCAATTATTTCCCAAATCAGAATCATACAAAAAGGAGAAAGTGTTGGTTACGGCAGACGATTCATCGCCGAAAAGGAAACCAAAATCGCTACCATTCCGATTGGTTATGCGGATGGAATTTCACGACATTTAGGAAACGGCGTTGGTTATGTTACCATAAAAAATAAAAAAGCACCCATTGTTGGTAGTGTTTGTATGGACATGCTAATGGTCGATATTTCAGATATAGATTGCAAAGAAGGGAATGAAGTAATTATTTTTGGGGAAGCTCCTTCGGTGATTCAGATTGCAAAACTTCTAGGAACGATTCCGTATGAAATACTCACCAGCATCTCGCAAAGAGTGAAGCGCATTTTCTTCAGAGAGTAAGTATAAATTAACAAAGAAAGTTTTTTGTGTTAAAAAAATAAATACATTTGAACTACCAATTAA
The DNA here is from genome assembly GCA_031387085.1 of Flavobacteriales bacterium. GTDB lineage: Bacteria > Bacteroidota > Bacteroidia > Flavobacteriales > Flavobacteriaceae > Flavobacterium. The sequence goes on from JANNCY010000193.1 coordinate 8,328, forward strand.
ATCAAATACTAACTAAATCTTATTTATTATGTTAAAAGAATTCAAGAATTTCATTATGACTGGCAACGTTGTTGAGTTTGCCGTTGCTGTAATTATGGCGGGTGCTGTTGGCGCCGTTGTAACCGGATTTGTGAATGATATTGCAATGCCGTTGGTTGGACAAATATCTGGGGGCATTGATTTTGGTTCTATGAAATACGTATTGTCTTCAGAAGTAAAAGATGCAGCAGGCGTAGTTACAACGCCAGAAAATGCAGTGCGTTATGGTGCTTGGATTAACACTTTGGTTAATTTAGTCATTGTTGGATTTGTAATGTTTATGGTAGTAAAAGCCTATAACAAAACCAAAAAACCAGCTCCGGAAGCTGCTCCAGCAGGCCCATCGCAAGAAGAATTGCTTACACAAATTAGAGATTTGTTGAAAAAATAATACCGCTACATTACATATTCTAATTTATCCTGAATTCATTTCAGGACTAAACCGTTTCTTAATTGAGGCGGTTTTTCTTTGATCACTATTGTCATTCCGAGGGACGAGGAATCTCATCAAGTGATTTTGATTATGAGATTCCTCGTTCCTCGGAATGACAAAAAACTTCGTAAAGATAAAAGCTTTCAGAATTCAGTAATTTTTATACCAAAAACGAAAGTTAAAGCCATTTTCTATTTACTTTTGCATTTCAAAATGTAATAAAATCTAAATTAAATTGATATGAAAGTTGCTGTTGTTGGCGCAACCGGAATGGTTGGTGAAGTAATGCTTCAAGTTTTAGCGGAGCGAAATTTTCCGGTAACGGAATTAATTCTAGTCGCTTCCGAAAGATCGGTTGGGAAAGAAATTGAGTTTAAAGGGAAAAAGTACATAGTAGTTGGAATGCAAACGGCAGTCGATATGAAAGCCGATATCGCTTTATTTTCGGCTGGCGGCGACACTTCTTTGGCTTGGGCTCCAAAATTTGCTGAAGCAGGAACAACCGTTATCGATAATTCATCCGCATGGAGAATGGACGCTACTAAAAAATTAGTCGTTCCGGAAATCAATGCCAACGAGTTAACAACTGATGATAAAATCATCGCCAACCCAAACTGTTCGACCATTCAAATGGTTTTGGTTTTGGCACCTTTACATAAAAAATACAACATCAAAAGAGTGATTGTTTCTACCTACCAATCGATTACGGGAACCGGAGTAAAAGCAGTACGACAATTGGAAAATGAATACGCAGGAATACAAGGTGAAATGGCGTATAAATACCCAATTCACCGAAATGCGATTCCACAATGCGACAGTTTTGAAGAAAACGGTTACACCAAAGAAGAAATGAAATTGGTTCGCGAAACACAAAAAATTCTTAATGATAAAACGATTGCAGTAACGGCAACGGCAATTCGTGTTCCTATCGTTGGAGGTCATAGTGAAGCAGTAAATATTGAGTTTTCAAATGATTTTGATGTGAATGAAGTGAGAACGATTTTACACCATACTGATGGCGTTGTAGTTCAAGATAACACCGACACATTCACCTATCCAATGCCTTTATTTGCACAAGGAAAAGACGATGTTTTCGTGGGCAGAATTCGCCGTGACGAAAGTCAATCCAATACCTTAAACATGTGGATTGTAGCCGATAATTTACGAAAAGGAGCCGCAACAAATGCGATTCAGATTGCTGAATATTTAGTGGCGAATAAATTGGTTTAATTATTTCCGTCACTTCGAGTGATTTTGTAGCGCAGCGGAAAAATTGTATCGAGAAGTATTTACGAAATGTTCTCGATTAGCTCTGCTCCGTTCGGCTGAAGCCTCGGGTCATTTTGCTTCATTGCATTACGCAAAACACTCGAACTGACGTATAAGACCATTTGAATTTTCAACTCTAAAAATTTGTTAATTCAAATGGTTTTTTATTGTGACTTGTTTACATTTGCCTCGATGAAAAAGAAATACTTCCTAATTTCTCAGTTTTTCGGTTTTATAGTATTGTTTGCAATAGTGTTGCAATCGGTGCACTCCATTCATCACCTTGAAAAAGCATTTGTTGAAAAGCAATGTCATCACAACTATTCAAAAAGTGGTGCTGAAATCACACACGCTCACCACAATTTAGAGCATTGTTTTGTTTGTGAATTTACGTTCAGTACTGCTGTAAATACCACTTTTTTTTCATTCGAATATAAGAAACCACTAGTTGTCACTTCCTATTCTTTTTTCCATTCAAGGGAAATTACACAGTACTTCAAAGGGAGTCTTTTTGCGCTGCGAGCTCCTCCTTCTTTTATTGTTTAAATCAATTTTACCACTTCTATAATTGGATTTGGAATTCATTTTTTAACAATAACATCATTTAACATGAAATCAATTTTTCTATCCCTTTTTATGGGATTATCATTATATGCGAACGCGCAAAATAAATTAACGGGAGTAATTTCCGACAAGGATAATAAAGCCATTTTGGGCGCTAACATTTCCATTCCAGAGTTACATAAAGAAACCATTTCTAATGAAAAAGGAAATTATAGTTTCACCAATTTACCTAACGGAAGTTACAAAGTTGTTGTTTCTTTTATTGGATATGCAACCCAGACCACAACGATTTTTTTTTCCGGAAATGAAAAAGAATACAATATTCAACTTCAGGAAAGCAGCCAACACATGGACGAAGTAATTGTTTCTACGGCTTTCAACAAACTACAATCGCAAAACGTAATGAAAGTCGAGCATCTTACAATTAAAACATTGCGTCAAACCGGAGCAGCCACCTTAATTGAAGGTTTAGCAACGATTCCTGGAGTTTCACAAATTTCGACAGGAACTTCTATCGGGAAACCCGTTATTCGTGGTTTAAGCGGAAATAGAGTGTTGGTGTATTCACAAGGTGTTCGTTTGGAAAATCAACAATTTGGAGAAGAACACGGATTGGGTTTGAACGATTCTGGAGTGGAAAGCGTGGAGGTGATTAAAGGTCCAGCTTCGTTATTATACGGTTCGGATGCTCTAGGCGGCGTATTGTATTTTAATCCTGAAAAGTTCGCCAAGCCCAATAATTTTCAAGCCGATTACGGACAGAAATTCTTCTCCAACACCCACGGAAGCAGCACAGGTATAGGCGTAAAAGCTTCTTCGGAGAAATTAAAATTTTTAGTCAGAGGAAAATACGATAGTCATTCCGATTATAAGATTTACAATGGCGACAGAGTTACGAATACACGGTTTAACGAATCCGATTTTAAAACGGCATTGGGATTTACGAATGCCAAAATTTCGAGTGTGTTGCGCTACAATTTCAATAAGCTCAATTTGGGAATTCCCGAAGAAGGAATAGGAGAACAAACTACCAACCGAAAACCCGATTATCCAAGACAAGGTGTGGTGAGTCATATTGTGAGTTTAAACAATACCGTGTATTTCAAAAAATCAAAACTGGATGCGAACTTGGGCTATATATCAAATGATCGAAGTGAGTTTGAAGACAGTCCAATTGCTGTTCTGAATATGAAATTAAAAACCTTTAATTATGATGCGAAGTACTATTTGCCAAACTTCGGAAAAATAGAAAGTATTTTTGGCGTTCAGGGAATGCATCAAACGAATACTAATTTTGGTGAAGAACAGTTGATTCCGAATGCCATTACCAATGATTTAGGCGTTTTCGGAACGATGAATTACGAATGGAATAAAAACACACTTCAAGCTGGATTGCGTTTCGATACTAGAAAAATCAAGGCAGAATCGCATGGGATTTCAGGTGAAGAAGGGTATTTTCAAGAACTGAATAAATCGTTTACCAGCTTTAATGCGTCGTTGGGATTTAAAAATAATACGATTGAAAACGTAATTTTCAGGTTAAATGTTGCTTCCGGATTTAG
>JANNCY010000117.1:0-9550 GCA_031387085.1 Flavobacteriales bacterium
AAATTCAAAAAACTATTCTCAAAAACCAAGAAATACTGAATGGGATTGGCATATTCGGTCTGCATTTTAGTAAGAACACCTTCGTAAGTCATATATTAGTTTTTGGAAATAATTACAATAAATTTACTATTTTAGCGTAAATATAAATCTTGTGTAACACTAAATCAATCTCATTATGAAAAATTCAGTAAAAATTATTTTGGTTGCAGTAGCATTTGTATGCTTATCATTTGTGAATTTTGAACCTCGAACTATTAATGTCGTAATTGATGCTGGTCATGGCGGACATGATATCGGTGCAGAACGAAATATAGTAAGCGAAAAAATACTTGTAGAAACCATCACAAAAAAAATACATTCTTTAAACAAAAACGCCAATGTAAAAATTCACTTGACGCGTTCTGACGATTCGTTTATGGATTTAACCGATCGAGCCAAGTTCATCAATGAAATAAAACCCGATTTGGCGATTTCACTGCATGTAAACAACAATAAAAACACTACAACCAATGGTTTTGAAGTCTTTATTTCAGACAAAACTTCTACGTATGAAAAATCAAACGAACTGGCTTTAAAGTTCGGAAGCCACTATTCTGAAAGAACAAAATTGAATAACAGAGGCGTTAAAAAAGCTCCGTTTATGGTCTTGAAAAAATCGGAATATCCGACCATGTTAATTGAACTTGGGTTTCTTTCTAATGAAAATGATAGAAATTATTTAACTAGCGATGCTGGTCAAAACGAAATCGCACAAACCATTTTAGATTTTGTTTCCGATTTAAAAGAGTAGCTATAAATCCTAATTCATAATTCCAAATTAATAAATGCCATTTCCAATAATCAATTCTATCGCCTCTTGGGTTTTGAAGCAACGCATTCATCAGATTGAGTTGTTTTTAAAATACCCTCATGAAGTGCAGGAAGAATTGCTTATGAACTTGCTTCGTTCTTCTGAAGAAACGATAATCGGCAAACAATTCGAATTTGAAAGCATCAAAAATTATGAAACTTTTAGCGAAAGAGTTCCCGTTTCTACCTATGAAGAATTGGAACCTCTTATCGAACGCACGCGCAAAGGAGAGCAAAATGTGTTTTGGTCGCAACCGATTAAATGGTTTGCCAAATCGAGTGGAACTACCAATGCCAAAAGCAAGTTTATTCCGGTGAGTGAAAGCGCACTCGAAGATTGTCATTTTAAAGGAAGTAAAGATTTGTTGTGCATGTATTTGAACAACAACGAAAATTCGGAAATGTTTCTTGGAAAGAGTTTGCGCCTTGGCGGAAGTTCTCAAATCTATGAAAACAACAATTCGTCGTTTGGCGATTTATCTGCTATATTGATTGAAAACATGCCGATGTGGGCCGAATTCAGCAGCACACCGAGCAATAAAATTTCGTTAATGAGCGAATGGGAAACCAAATTGTCGGCAATCATTAACGAAACAAAAATGGAGAATGTAACGAGTTTTGCAGGAGTTCCTTCATGGATGTTGGTGTTGCTCAATAGGATTTTAACCGAAACCAACAATTCGAATCTTTATGAACTTTGGCCAAACCTGGAAGTCTATTTTCATGGTGGCGTGAATTTTGAACCTTATCGCGAACAATACCAAAAAATCCTCCCCAACAACAATTTTAAATACTACGAAATTTACAATGCCTCCGAAGGTTTTTTTGCGCTTCAGGATTTGAATTATTCGAATGATTTATTGTTGATGTTGGACTACGGAATTTTCTACGAATTTATTCCGATGGACACTTTCGGAACATCCAATCAAAAAATTATCCGTTTATCAGATGTCGAACTGTATAAAAATTATGCTATTGTTATCACCACCAATTCGGGTTTGTGGCGTTATTTAATTGGCGACACAGTTCGTTTTACTTCTCTAAAACCATACAGAATCAGAGTTTCTGGAAGAACCAAACATTACATCAATGTTTTTGGTGAAGAATTGATGGTCGAAAACACCGATCAGGCGATTGCCAAAACGAGTTCAGCGCTGAATTGTGAAGTTATCGATTATACAGTAGCTCCCATTTTCATGAAAGGCAAAGAAAAAGGTGCTCATGAATGGATGATTGAATTCAAAAAACAACCCGATGATATGGCTAAATTTCAGCAGGTATTGGACGAAATTCTACAAACGCTCAACTCCGATTACGAAGCCAAACGTTACAATAACATGACGTTAAATCCGTTAGTTATTAATGTGGCACGGACGAATTTATTTTATGATTGGTTGAAAGAGCAAGATAAATTAGGAGGCCAGCATAAGATTCCACGATTATCGAACCAACGCGATTATCTCGAACAATTGAAAGCAATGCAGACGGAAATTCCGAAAAACAAATAACCTTTTTAAAATTTAGTGAAAATGAAAAAAGCCATCTCCATTATATTACTTGCTCTTTTTTTTATTTCCTGTGGGCCAAAAAGAATGAGTTGCTATGGTAAAAGATGTGTTGAAACTTCTTTTAAAACGACTACTTTAAACGCTAAAGTAAATTCTTAGTTATTTGGTTTTTTTTTACGAGGCGATTTCCAATCGTTTCAATAAGTTTTTATTTAGCGTGTCTTGTGTATATGCCTTGTCGATATGAAGTTCTTTTTCATCCGAACTTGGTAAATCATACATCGCATCGGTTAAGATAGCTTCACAAAGTGAACGTAAACCACGAGCTCCTAATTTGTATTCTAACGCTTTGTCTACAATATAATCTAAGGCTTCGTTGTCGATGCTGAATTTCACATCATCCATAGCGAATAATTTTTCGTATTGTTTGATTAAGGCATTTTTTGGTTCGGTTAGAATAGAACGCAAAGTGTCTCTGTCTAAAGGATCCATGTGTGTTAAGACTGGAAGACGTCCAATTATTTCGGGAATCAATCCAAAATCTTTAATGTCTTTCGGAATGATGTATTGCAACAAATTGTCTTTGTCGATATTGTCAACATTTTTAGATGTGGCATAACCCACCGCTTGACGATTGAGTCGTTTGGAAATGATGCGTTCAATTCCGTCAAAAGCACCTCCAGCAATGAATAAAATATTCTGGGTATTTACTTCTACAAACTTTTGGTCGGGATGTTTTCTTCCTCCTTTTGGTGGGACATTTACAACAGTTCCTTCCAATAATTTCAATAAAGCTTGTTGTACTCCTTCACCAGAAACATCTCTCGTTATGGATGGATTATCACTTTTTCGTGAAATTTTATCAATTTCATCGATGAAAACGATACCTCGTTCGGCTTTGGTTACATCGTAGTCGGCAGCTTGAAGCAAACGTGTCAAAATACTTTCGACATCTTCACCCACATAACCTGCTTCTGTTAAAACAGTTGCATCAACAATTGCGAGAGGAACGTCGAGCATTTTAGCAATGGTTTTGGCTACCAATGTTTTTCCGGTTCCGGTTTGACCAACCATAATAATATTAGACTTTTCTATTTCGACATCATCACTAGAGCTTTGTTGCATCAATCGTTTGTAGTGATTGTAGACGGCAACCGACATTACTTTTTTGGTTTGGTCTTGACCAATAACATATTGGTCGAGGAATGCTCTGATTTCTTTTGGCTTGTGCAAAATCAAATCGGTCACATTTTTCACACCTGTATTGGATTTCAGTTCTTCCAATACGATTCCGTGCGCTTGTTCAATACAGCGGTCGCAAATGTGCGCGTTGATTCCAGCAATCAATAAATTGGTTTCTGGTTTTTTTCTTCCGCAGAAGGAACATTCTAATACTTCTTTTGCCATTATTTTGAGTTGGAAGATGGAAGATGGGAGCTGGAAGATGGAAAAAACTTCCAAATTCCAGCTTCTAACTTCCAGCTATATTTATCGTCTTAAAACTTCATCTATCATTCCGTATTCTTTTGCTTCGTCGGCAATCATCCAATAATCACGTTCGGAGTCTTTGTGGACTTTGTCGAACGTTTGTCCCGAATGGTGCGAAATGATTTGATACAATTCGTCTTTTAGTTTCAACATTTCTTTCAAGTTGATTTCCATATCCGTGGCAACACCTTGTGAACCGCCCGATGGTTGGTGAATCATCACTCTTGAATGGGGTAAAGCCGAACGTTTTCCTGCTGCCCCAGCACATAATAAAACAGCACCCATTGAAGCTGCCATTCCTGTACAGATTGTTGCCACATCAGGTTTGATGTATTGCATGGTATCGTAAATTCCGAGTCCGGCGTAAACGCTTCCTCCCGGAGAATTGATATAAATTTGAATGTCTTTAGACGCGTCAACCGATTCTAAAAACAAGAGTTGTGCTTGTATGATGTTCGCCATATAATCGTCTACACCAGTTCCCATGAAGATAATTCTATCCATCATTAAGCGGGAAAAAACGTCGAGTTGCGAAATATTCATTTGACGTTCTTCAATAATATAAGGTGTCATGCTACCTACAATTTTATCGTAATATAGGCTGTTTACACCGTGTTTTTGGGTAGCAAATTTTTTAAATTGCTTTCCCAGTTCTAGAGCAGCTCTCGGGTCTTTTCCGTAGTTCATTTTTGTTAGTTATGAGTTATGAATTATGAGTTATTATAATTTATTGTTTCGACCTAAGGCAAAGTTCGTACCTTTTATTTTTTGTGCCAAACTGTCTTAAATACTAATTTATTTTAGTTACTAAGTTAAAGTTTAATTTCTGATTTAAAGATTAGGCTCTTTATATTTGGCGACAAGGAAAGTTTTACAGTTTGTAAAGCTACGTTATAGGTCTGTATATTTTTATTAAATTCGGCTATACTTATATGTAAATTTGGAATAAAAACCTTACTATTTTCACAAACTCTGAAATACCTTTCCGTTTCGTATATATTGTAAACTCTATAAATTTGATAGTAAGGTGTTGTATTAATAAAATCTATTTCTTGATTACTAAAGATCATAGGTCTATCAAATTCAAAAGAAGTTGATTTAACGTCTATATGAATAATGTTTTGATTATTATCTTGAATTGTAAAATCATAAGGAAGTCCAGATTCTTGGTCTTTATTAAACCATGTAAAATGAAAAATATATCCTTTTGATTTTTGTTTCTCTAGATATTCAGCAACCAATTCCTCTCCTATTCTTCCTGTTTCACTAAATCTTTCATTTGCTTTTTTTATATCAAAAGCTCTATATTTTTTTGAAAATCCAATTTGAGATGCGATTTCCAAATCTTTTATTGTTTCAATGTTGTTTTGATTTACAATATTTTCTAAGTATGAAATCAAGACACCGAACCTACTTTCCAAAGAATCTACTCTTCCTTTAACTCTCACATCTGTTAGATTAATACTTTTAGATATAATTTTATAATCCTCAGATTTATTATTAAATAAATAAAAAACAACCTCTTCACTTTCTAAACCAAACCATATTAAAAACCAATCTAAATTAGAATCTGCTTTTTTTTCTTCATCATGAATTAGAGTTACAACAGATGCTGTGTTTCTTCCACCTTTTTTAATCTTTGGACTGTTAAATTCTCCATTTTTTCTTCCAATTCTATCAAATGAATAGTCAATAAATTCAGCTTTATCATTGTAAATAAACATCCCTTTATCCTCAACATTTTGATTTGGCAGAAATGTTAATATATCATCATACAAACCAATATGAGTTTGGTGACTGGTTGAACTTCTACCTAAATCTGGGTCTGAAAGTTTTTTATAACCTATCTTTCCCTCTGGATGTGCTTTAAAGAACATATTTCTTGAAATTATTTGTTATCAATAAATAATGAAGGATAGCATAAACTGTATTAACACTAACTGCATTTCCTGCTTGTTTATAAAGTTGATGGTTACTTATACCTTTAGTTATTGCATTACTAACAAAAGTTTCGTCAAAACCTTGCAATAAAAATGCTTCTTTAGGCGTAAGTTTTCTTATACTATGTTTAACCTGTTCTTCCTTGCTGAATTTTTTCTCTAAATACTGCGTGGGATTGGAACTATTAATAAAATCATCACTGTAATAATTATCTTGACAAGCTCTGTGCATTTTTACCATGGTTGCTGTTAATGGGCGAGCAATCATTTGGTTTATCTCCGATTTTGATTTAAAATTTTTAGAACCATCCGCTAGGATTGTAGGCTTCAAAGTTTCCGATAAATAGTACTTTTTTTCAACTACTTTATCTAAAACATCTAATACTGTTGAATGCCTAATAATTGATGTTTTCTTTTTCTTTTTATTAAAATCGTGTGAAATTGTTTTCTCATCAAAAGAAAAATCAAAAGGAAGTTCTTCTGATGTAGCAAAAATATAAACTCTATTTCTTTTTTGAGCTAAACCGAAATTTTGCGTATTAAAAACATCATAAAAAACATTCTTATATCCTGCTTTTTTAATTTCTTCTAAAATAACTTTAAAAGTATTTCCGCTGTCGTGCGTTTTAATGTTTTTTACATTTTCTAACAAAATAAATTTAGGCTTTTTTTCTTTAATAATATCAATTATATGAAAAAAAACATTTCCTCTTATATCATTAAAACCATTCTGCTTTCCCATCATACTAAATGATTGACATGGAAATCCTCCTGTAATCATATCAAAATTTGGAAGTTTTTTTATGTTATCTTCATGAGAAGTAAATTCAACAATATCGCCAATAATCACTTCATTTAAAGTATCATAATTTGCGGAATAAGTTTTCGACGCGTATTGATCAATTTCCGAAAAGCCAATACACTCTACAGGAAAATCAAAATCCTTCCCCAAAAGATCTATTGCTTTTCTAAACCCACCAACTCCAGCAAATAATTCTAGGTGTTTCATTATAAATGCTTTATTATATGTTTCCCTATTACCTCAGCTAATTTTACAGGAACTGCATTTCCAATTTGTGCATACCAATTATTTTGACTTCCTTTAAACACATAGTCATCAGGGAAAGTTTGTATTCTTGCTGCTTCTCTTGGCGTAAGACCTCTTGCTTCAATTGGATGAATGTACATATTGCAATCAAATTTCATGTGAGAGGTTATTGTCTTACTAACTTCATTTTCATACAATTTATAATATTTGTCTTTAAAAATATGATTCCTTGATTTATATGGCATTATATCTGAAATCGAAGGATGTAATGAATTACCGCCTTGTGGCAAAAGCCCAAATATTTTAATATCTCTGTCGTTGTTATACCTGTTTTTATGATTATATAATTTATTTACTATCCTATCATTATTTATAAAATTATAAAACGGGGTTTTTTTATATTTATAATCAACTTCTTTATAACCACAATCTTCATTTTCAATAGAAGTGTCATTTTTAATACGATTAGGTTTAAGTTTTGGCAAATCAACAATTGCGTCTTTTAATGTGAATGGAGTGTTAGTCTTATCATTTAAAATATCATTAAAAATTTGTTTTACATCAACTCCTATTCTATTTCCAATAATAAAAAATCGCTCTCTACTTTGAGGAACACCGTAATTTTTAGCGTTTAATAGTGAATAAGAAAAGGTATAGTCATCCCCTAAATACGATTTAAAATCCTCAATAATTTCATCAATTTTTTTTGCCATTCCTTTCACGTTTTCCATTACGAAAAATTTTGGCTTAACTTCTTTAAGAAAATACAAATATGCTTTATATAAATTATTTCTTGAATCGTCAATTATTCTTTGTCTATTTGCCATAGAAAACCCTTGACAAGGTGGTCCGCCACAAACTAAATCAACATCTTCGAACTTGTCTTTAAATTTAAATAAATTTAAATTCAATTCATTAATATCTCCAATAAAATAATCTTCTTTTGGTATATTGTGATTAAAAATATAAGTTTCACAAAAAGTTGAATTAATCTCATTAACAAAAACAGGGGAAAATCCTGCTTGTTCCATTCCTAAACTTAAACCACCACAACCCGCAAATAAATCAATCAAAGATTTTTTCATAATCCGCGAAGTTATGAATCAAATTTATAAGAATCTAACATAACTTTCAAAACATTCAATATAATTTATCAAACATTCATTGTTAATATATAGCAGATAAAAAAAGCGCCAAAATCACCGACTTTGACGCTCAAATATACTAATTTCTAATTAAATCTCGCCATACATAGCTTTGATGAAATCTTCGTAATTGACTTCTTTGGTTTTTGCGCTGACTTTGTCTTTAAACAATTGTAGCATTTTTTCGCTCATTACTTGTTCGGAAAGGCGACGAACTTCGTCTTGATTTGACATGACACGCGCTACGATTCCTTGAACATCCTCATCGGTTGGATTCATTTGACCGAATTGAGCCATTTGTTTTTTGATGACTTCTGTGGTGTAAGCTTTCAAATCTTCGAAAGTTATTTGAAGATTATTTTCTGCCATTATTTTACCTTCGATGAGTTGGTAACGCAATCCGTTTTCTGATTTTGTATATTCTTCTGCTGCTTGTTCGGCAGTTAAAGGTGTTTCTCCAGCCGATTGTATCCATTTTTTTAGGAAGGTTGCTGGCAAATCGAATTTGGTATTGGCAATTAAAAACTCAGTAACGTCGTTAAGGAATTTTTGATTCGATTGTTGTACGAATTGGTTTTCGGCGTCTTCCTTGATTTTTGCTTTTAATTCGGCTACCGAAGTAATCGCTTTTGGTCCAAATAATTTGTCAAACAATTCTTGGTCTAAATTTGCTGGTTCGCTTGCAATAACTTCATCAATAGTGAAGGTTACATCGACATCTAAACCGTGAACATCATCGTGACCAATAGCCAAAACATCCATCAGTTTGTGATCGTCATTGAATAAACCTTTTGTTTTTAAGGTAACAACATCGCCCACTTTTTTACCCATGAAAGATGCCGCTGTTTTTTTATCAGCGAACAATTCTAAATCGATAGTTGTTCTATTGTTGATTCCTTTTTCTTCATTGGCGAATGTTCCAGCAACGTCGTTTCCTTCGGCAACTTCATTTTGAGAAATGATTTTTCCGTATTGCTTTTGGATTCTGGCAATTTGTGCGTTTAGCATCGTATCATCAGCGATAATTTTGTAGTTGATGATATTGTTTTTTGCTGATAAATCAACAGAAAAAGTTGGTGCCAATCCCAATTCGAAATCGAATTTAAAATCTTCGGCATCCCAGTTAAAATCTTCGGTTACTTTTGGAAGTGGATTTCCAAGAATGTCTAATTTTTCGGCAACTAAGTATTTGTTTAAATTCTCTTGAAGTACTTTATTCACTTCTTCTAATAAAACTGCTTTACCGTATTGTTTGTGGATCAAACTCATCGGAACTGTTCCTTTTCGAAAACCTTTGATGGCTGCATTTTTTTTATAATCTGCTAATACTTTTTCTACTTTTGGAGCATAATCGGCTTTGGTAACTTCTACCGTTACTATAGCATTTAATGCATCGACATTATTTTTCGTGATATTCATTTTTATACATACTAAAATTGGGTTGCAAAATTAGAACATTTATGCAACCCAACCAATTTTATTTTATTGATTTTAACAGTATTATTTTGCTTCTCCGGTAAGTTTAAAAACCAATGATTGTGAGATGGATAAAAGAATGCTAAAGAACAATGC
>JANNCY010000002.1:0-22421 GCA_031387085.1 Flavobacteriales bacterium
GTAAAAGTAACTGTAACAATTTGACCTGGTAGGTTTGGGCAAATGGTTACCGTTGAATTTAAATTATTCGCATAGTTTCCTGTTGCACCACCTGGGTCTACGAAGTTTCCACCACAAATAGGTGGAGCAACTTGTGTTGTAGCAGTAGCTAAAGTGGACCAAAAACTAATATCGGTTGGGGTACAAACACCACGTACATAAAAATTATAGCAGGTATTTGATAACAATCCTGTTAATACAAAAGGATTTGTTGGAGTTGCTACCCAACCAGTTGTACTTGCTGTTGGAGGAGCTGATCCACATGGTAAAGCTAAAACTTGCCATGATAATGAAGGATTTACATTCGCCCAATTTAATTGCACAGTGGTTGCTGTTACATTCGAAACGGTTAAATTAGTTTGTGGAGGACAAGTAGGGATGGTTGAAAAAGCTCTTGGTCCCGACCATAAACTTAATCCATCTATTGCGCCACAATCTCCTCTAACATAATATTCGTAAGCAAAACCTGGCGTTAATCCTGTTAAAACAAATGGATTTGTTGGTGCTGCTGTCCAACCAAGTTGTCCTGAAGTTGGAGGAGGAGATCCCGCCGCCAAGGCTATTACTTGCCATGAAGTTGCTGTTCCCAAACTAATCCATCCTAATTGAGCTGTCGTTGTTGTTATATTTGCTACCGTTAATGTAGTTGGTTGAATACATGTTGGAACTGTTACAAAAGCTCTTGGTCCCGACCATAAACTTACTCCATTTGTTGCACCACAATCACCTCTAACATAATAATCATAATTTGTAGCCGGAGTTAATCCTGTTAATACAAACGGATTTGTTGGTGCTGCTGTCCAACCAAGTTGTCCTGCTGTTGGAGGAGGAGAACCTGCAGGAAGTGCAATAACTTGCCATGAAGTTGCTGTTCCTGGACTTACCCATCCTAATTGAACTGTTGTAGTTCCTATACTTGAAGCTGTTAAATTTACTGGTTGTTGACAAGCTGGTGGGAATGCACAAGTAATATTTGCAATCCAACCTGCTCGTGGCGTTGATCCGTCACTTTTAAATACAAATGTCAAAGAACCATCTGCAGCTGTTGAAGTAAATGGTCCTGGGTTGACTGTTCCCCAATAAGCACCTGGCAATGTTAATGGCCCTGTTATATTTCCTGCTGGATTGGCACTTGGCAAAAGCTCTGCTGGATTTACCGCATTTCCGTTATAAACATATAACCCATCAAAGGTTGGCTCTGTATTAAAACTTGTAAATGTGACTGTAACCTTTTGACCTGGTATAGTTGGATTAATTGTAGTTGTAATATTTTCATTATTAGCGTAATTGGCAACTGTTCCGCCTGAATCAACAAAGCTTCCTCCACAAATGGGCGGTGCAGCTGTTGTCGTAAAACTTGATGGCCCAACCCAATCACTAGGAATGTTCCCTGGACAAACAGCTCTTACATAATATTTATATTGAGTAGTAGGATTTAACGGAACGCCTAAGGCAGTAGTTGTAGCTAAATAAGGAAGTAGTCCGCTATATAAAAGACCAACACCAGTAGGGGCAGTGGCAGCAGGTAATACTTCTATTTCCCAAGAAGTGGCTCCGCTTGGATTTGCCCATGTTAAATTAGCACTTCCCGAAAATACACCAGCAGTTGCAAGTACTGTTGGGTCTAAACAACGCTCATTTAATTGCACAGCATCGATTAACCACCTGTCTCCATCTATTAATGTTCCTACTTGAGTATTTCTTCTGATAAAGGCAATGTATATTTGTGTGCCTATCATGGCAGCTGGGAAGTTGATTATTTTTTGAGTGTATATATTATATGCGTTTTGATTTCCTTGAGGGTCTAATGTTAATTGATCTTCCGAATAAGTAACCAAAGTAGTGGTGTAAGAAGCTGGTAATGTCTGATTTGCAGTGCCAGGAGCTATTTTAATATCATAAAAAGTTCCTGTATTACCCGCTGTAAATGATCTGGTGTAAAAACGTAATTGACCATTAGGGGGAACTGTTACTTTTGGAGTTGCTAAATAATTTTCAGTTGTGATGCCAGCGCCGCCAGCTTGAACTCTGTTCATGTATGCCGAATTTACCCCTTGGTATACAAGAGGAGGTAAAGCGGGAGTTGAATTAATCGTCCATCTTCCTGTACCAATTCCGTTACTAAAAACAGCCCATTGGTTTCCAACTGCTCCTGTTCCTAATGTCCAATTTGTAGATGGTAATGCATCTGGTCCTAATGTATTTTCGAAACCTTCAATCCCTGGAGTAGGAAACTGACTATAAGCCGATAGAGTAAGAAAAAACGCAAAAAATAAAAGTCTAAATTTAGTCATAATTTTTTATATTGAGTAGTGGGTAAATCTTAAATAAGGTTACCAAAAATATAAAAAAAAATCTTAAATTTAAAATTAAACTCTGAAAATAGCACCAAAAGCAATTATCCTTTGTAAGAAAAAGAATTCTTGTTGTGCTTTGTCATTTGATGTTGCTGTGGTTCTAATGTCATTCATATTAATGTAACCACCTTTTAATTCTGCTTCAATAAAGAAATATTTGAAAAACACTAAGTTTAAACCCACTTTAGCGGAAACACCATAACCAGAAAGATGAAAATCATCATGTCGCTCTTTACCTAATACTTTAGCATTTGTTTTTGGATATAATATACCACCACCAGCTCCTTCCAATAAGTTTATTTGAAAGGTATCGGTTTTGCTTATTCCTATAAATTTCGATAAATCATCTACTCTGGCAAATTCAGTATTGATATAATTTAATCCGTCGGTATGTTCAAAAGTTAGGAAATCTTCTGTTAAAAGTACTTGATTGTTCGGTAAGCTTTCGCCATAAGTACCTTGATTTGGATAATATCCATTAATGTTTACCGCTTTGTCTTGTTTCATAACATACTTCATATGATCCAATCCAATAGAAATGTTATAATGATCATTGATGAAATAACCCAATCTAAAATTGGTTTGCGGAATGGTCATTCTCGTCGGATTTATATAATCAATATGCCAACCTTTTGGTTTGTCTTCGGCTTCTACATTTTCAATGGTAAAATCATAATTATCTCCAGAAAAACGAATATCTGATTTAGTGAAATTATCACGATTACCTCCCCAATAAATGTAAAATTTACCTTTGTTGTGAGCTGTATATTGCTCTTTTTTTATAGTCTCTTGACCAAATGAATTTGTAATTGTAAATAAAAATACAAAGGGTAAAATTAGTTTCATTGTTAAGGTAACTTTTAAAATTGATTAATGGTTTTTCTAATGGCAACTAATTTTGTCATTAAATCTTCAAAATAATCCAAATGAAGCATATTAGCACCGTCACTTTTAGCATTGGCTGGATCAAAATGGGTTTCGATGAAAAGTCCGTCAACGCCAACTGCAATTCCGGCTTTAGCAACGGTTTCAATCATGTCAGGTCGTCCACCAGTTACGCCAACTGTTTGATTGGGTTGTTGTAGTGAATGCGTTACATCAAGAACGGTTGTTGCATAATTCTGCATGGTTGGAATGCCTCTAAAATCGACAATCATATCTTGATAACCAAACATGGTTCCTCTATCGGTTACCATCACATTTTCATTTTGACAATCGAGAACTTTTTGAACTGCGTGTTTCATGCTTTCCGGACTCATAAATTGTCCTTTCTTCAGATTTACGACTTTACCTGTATTGGCTGCAGCGACAACTAAATCGGTTTGACGTACTAAAAATGCTGGGATTTGCAAAACATCAACATACTCAGCAGCCATAGTAGCATCTTCATTGGTATGGATGTCGGTTACTGTTGGAACTTTAAATGTTTCCGAAACTTTTCGAAGTATTTGTAATGCCTTTTTATCGCCAATTCCAGAAAAACTGTCAATTCGTGAACGATTGGCTTTCTTAAACGAACCTTTAAAAACAAATGGAATTTCAAGTTTGGAGGTTATTTCTACCAATCGCTCCGCAATTTTAAAAGCCATTTCTTCTCCTTCAATAGCACAAGGACCTGCAAGTAAAAAGAAATTCCCGCTATCGGTATGTTTTATTTGAGGTATATTTTGTATGTTCATTAGTTGAAATTTTGCAGTGCAAATATACTAAGAAAAACCTTCTAATAAGATCATCAGAAGGTTTTAAATTTAAGTTAAAGTTGGCTTGCAGTTTTATTTTTTGATGGAAAAACCAACCGGACAAAGTACATTTCCTCTTTCAAAAATAGTAATATACAAGCGTATTTTTTTTGGATTTCCTTCAAAACTTATTTCGTAAATATCAAGCGATCCAGCTCCCATGGTATTTCTTTTTGTTGGAAAAGGACAACAGCTTTCTACTTTTTCGTAGGTAAATTTTTCACCTTTTTTTCCAAGTAAAGCATTGAAAAAAAAGGCAACGTTACTTTCCGATTTTTTTTCATTTTCAAATCCGAGATTGATCGGATAATCTTTATCATAACCGTATTTTTTGTCACTACTGTACTCGGTAATCACAAAATGATTTTCTATGACTGTAGGTTTGATGGCATTATTATCGATATTCTTTAAGGTTGATTGAATACTTCCACAAGAAGACAAAAGCAATAGAATTAATGTGAAAAAAGAAAATTTAAGTGTTTTCATCTTTGATAAAATTTAGTTTAAAGATACTATTTTATGTGAAATATCTTCGACGCCAACAAAAATTAAACCACTATTCTTATATTTGTAAAAAAACAATATGGGTTTACTCTCACAAACTTGGCATTGGTCTGTTTCCGGATTTATTATCGGAATGATAATGCTTTCCCTTATTTATTTCGGAAAAGTTTTCGGAATGTCTTCCAATTTACGGGCGCTGTGTTCGATGACTGGTGTCGGTAAAAGAGTTCCTTTTTTTGATTGGGATTGGAAATCACAACGATGGAATTTAGCTGTTGTTTTTGGAGCTATGATAGGCGGTTACGTTTCAATTCATTTCTTAAGTGATGCTTCAAATGTTACTTTGAGTCCCGATACACTTTCACAATTAACAATATACAATATCGATTTACCCAACGGAAAATTATTACCTGAAACACTTTTTGGGAATCAAGTTTTCACATCGTTTAAAGGTGTTTTTATTTTACTATTTGGTGGGTTTTTAGTTGGATTCGGTTCCCGTTATGCAGGAGGTTGCACTTCTGGTCACGCCATTTCAGGATTGAGTAATTTTCAGATGCCATCGCTAAAAGCAGTAATTGGTTTTTTTATTGGTGGACTGATTATGGTGCATTTAATCTTTCCATTAATTTTTTAAAAAGGTACTATGAAAATATTAAAATTTATATTGGTCGGATTTGCATTTGGTATTGTATTGACAAAATCGGAAGCGGTTTCTTGGTACCGCATTTATGAAATGTTTCTATTTCAATCGTTTCATATGTACGGAATCATAATGACTGCAATCATAACCGGAGTTATTGGAATTCAGCTAATTAAAAGAAAAAATATAAAAGATATTGCAGGATTGCCAATCGAAATTCAAGACAAAGAAAAAGGTACTTTTCGCTATTGGATTGGCGGATTAATTTTTGGATTGGGTTGGGCTTTAGTTGGCACTTGTCCGGGCCCAATTTTCATCTTAATAGGTTCTGGTTTTATGAGCGTGGGATTGGTATTGGTAGGAGCAATTATTGGCACTTTTATTTACGGAGTGATAAAAGACAATCTGCCACATTAAATAATTTCAGCACTTAAACCCGCTTCTAGTAATTGTGTACATTGCGGTTTTAATTCATCAAAACTTCCTGTTTTTACGGTGCATTTTCCTTTATAATGGACTAAAATAGCACATTGTTCGGCTTGCTCCGAAGTGTGTTTACAAACGCGAATGAGCGTGTCAATAACATGATCAAACGTATTGACATCGTCATTATACAATACAATTTCATTATTGATTCCAGTAAGTTCTTCCACTAAAACTTCTTCTTGAACTTTCTCTATCGTACTCATATCCAACTAAATTCTGATAAATTAATTTACGTATTGTAACGAAACCCAATTGTTTCGTTCTAATTTCATATTTAATGTCAAGCCTTTTTCTGTGCAGGAAGTGTCAATAAACGGAATGTCTTCATTGTAAAATCCGCTTAATAAAAGAATTCCGTTTTTATTCAAACAATCCACATACTGTTGCATGTCATTCAGCAATATATTTCTGTTGATGTTGGCAATTATCAAATCGTATTTTTTATTTTTTAACAAAGCAGCATCACCTTCATAAACGGCAATTTCATGACAATTGTTGCGTTCGGCGTTTTCAATAGAATTCAAATAACACCAATTGTCAATATCAATAGCATCGATGGGTTTAGCGCCTTTCATTTCGGCAAGAATAGCTAAAATGGCGGTTCCGCAACCCATGTCTAACGTTTTCAAATTCGTCACATCCAATGCTAATAAATGTTGAATCATCATGTGTGTCGTTTCGTGATGACCTGTTCCGAAACTCATTTTTGGTTCGATAACAATATCAAATTCGGCATTGGTTTTTGGATGAAACGGAGCGCGAACATGACATTTTCCATCCACATCAATAGCTTCAAAATTTTTTTCCCATTCCTCATTCCAATTCACTTGATCAATTTCTTCGACTTTATAGGAAATGGTGAATTCGGGTGAATTCATAATGTAAATATCATCAAGAATCGTTTCATACCAAAGATCTTTTTGGATGTATGCTACAATTCCCAAATCTGATTCAATAAAACTTTCAAAAGGTTTTTCACCCAATTCTGCAATTAGAATTTCAGAACCTAACTCTTTTGGTTCAACAGTAAAATGATAACCTAAATATATATTCGACATTGTTATTTTTTTGCAAAGGTAGTAATCAATACTAAAAAAGCCCTTCAAATGAAGAGCTTTTAAAATATTTTGATTGAATTAGTTATTCAAATTTCGAATTTGCTTTAACTTATCTTTCCATGTCAAGTGTTCTTCTTTTAGTCTTTCGATGTTTTTTCTAACTTCGGTTACAATAGAATTCTCTTTTTTTGCATTTTTAGTATTTTGGAAGAATTGAATGTTGTTTTCTAATTGTAAAATTTCATTTTGTACTTCATCAATTTTTCTCATGATAAAAATACGCTCATTGTCTAATTTTCTGCTGTCATCCGATCCTGCTAAATTCCCAAGTTTATTAGCGAAACGCAACATTTCACCATCTTTTTTGCTTGAGCTTAATTTTTCGAATAAGGCATCTAGAATTTTATTGAATTTACCTTCAACATGTCTTCTGTTAAATGGCACTTTTCCGAAACCTTTCCAAGTTTCAATATGTGCTTTAATAGCATCTAAATCGGTTTTATGATCGCCAACCAATTCAAATCCTTTAATAATTTCTAGGTACTCTTTTTTCTTTTCAAAAGCAGCAACTTCATCAGCATCTTCCTCATTTCTACTGCTTTTCAAACGTTCAAAATAATGATTACAAGCGCCTTTAAATTCTCCCCAAAGTTTATCGGAAAATTTTCTTGGAACATGACCAACTTGCTTCCATTCTTCCTGAATTTGCTTCATTATAACTGTAGTTGCTGCAAAATCTTCGCTATCTTTTAACTCATTTGCTTTGGCAACTAAAGCTTGCTTCTGACTCAAATTATCGTTTTGGTCTTTTTTAATGTCTTTGTAGAAAGAGTTTTTTAGGATGTTGAAATTCCGAACGGCCGTTTTAAAAGCAGCCCAAGTAGCTTCATTCACCTCACTTGGTACTTTTCCAGTAGCAAAAAACTGATTGCGAAGTGCTTCCACTTTTACAATTTGTGCCAACCATAAAGCATGTGTGTCTACTTTTTCCTGTGCTAAAACCTCTAATTGTTCAATTATTGCTTTTTTCTTCTCAAGATTTTCGTTTTCGGAAGCCCTGAAACTTTCGTAAAAAGCTTCTCTTTTGTCGTGCATTTGCTTCGTTAAATCGCTAAATTTAACCCAAATGGCTTCACGGTGCTCTCTTGAAACGGGACCAATATCTTCTTTCCAGATACGGTGTAAATCTTGTAATTCGCGAAATGATTTATTGATATCGCTTTCGTTAACTAATTCTTCTACACGAGCAATTATTTTTTGCTTTTGTTCTAAATTGTGTTTGAAATCTAAATCGCGTGCTTCTCTGTCAAGATGCAAGAAATCATAGAAATTCTCGATATGAAAATGGAAATTATTCCAAACGTGATTGTATTTGTCTTTCGGAATCGGACCCGCAGTTTTCCATCGCTCTCTAATATCATTCAATTGTTTTAATGATGTAGATATATTTCCTGATGGATTGTTGACTAAATTTTTTAATTCTTCAACAAGTCCTAAACGGTTTTCTAAATTCGCTTGCAAGTTGTTTTGCAATGATTTAAAATGCTTGTTTTTATTTTCTCTGTATTGATTGTATAATTTATCGAAGCTTGCTTTTAGTGGAAAATGATACTGAAATTCTTCTGTTGTTTCTGGGTTTTCAGCATGAAATTCATCTTTTTTCTCATCCAATAAATGATAATATTTGGATAAGAATGCTTTTTTAATTTCTTCTACATGCTCTCGAACCGACATTACTTTTTCTTCAGCAACTAATTTTTCAAGTTCCTCAACCAAATTTTCCATTGGTAGCGCTTCGTAATCTTGAAGCGGAATATCATGACGGCCTTTTACGGTTTCATCTTCACTTTCTTCGGCATTGGCATCGGCAATGGCATTCATTGCAATATCGCTTTCAACTTCCATTACCATCGAATCATCGGCAACTTGCTCGTCGGAAAGTTCAATAGTATTGGATTCTCCAGTTTCAACGACAGCTTTTTTTGCAGGTGATTTTTTAGCTTTTTTTTCTATTGGAGCTTCTTCTTCAAGAATTGATGCTGCTTCCAAAGTTTCAGTTTCAGCGATAGCTTCAACTTCAATTGGAGCTTGCTCCGCCAGTTCGCTGAAGCATGGGTCTTCAACAATTGTTTCTTCAGCTAAATTTTCGGTAGCTTCAACTTCTTCGATTTCAACAGGAATTTCAACTTCATCAACTATCGTTTCAGTAGCTTCCACAGCTTCGACTTCAGCAGGAGCTTCTACGATGTCCATTTCTGAATCTGAAGCTTCAACCAATTGATTTTCAGCTACAACCGTTTTTTTTGGTTTGCTGGTTTTCTTTCCATCTGTCGCGTTTTCGTTAACTGACAGGCTATCATTCTTTTCTTCTAACATTTTGATAAATGTGTAAGGGTTATACAAATTTCCTTTTTAGGAGGGCGAAAGATAGTAAAGCAGCATTAAAATTCAAAGAAAATCGATGGTTTCTATCATTTTTTATTTTGTGGAAACTATTTTGAGTTGCTTTAAATTGGAATTAAAGTGCAGAAGTAGCATTATTTATTCCAAATTTTCCATGCTTTTTCCGCTTGAAAAACAAGCATTTCATGACCGTTTTTGATAGTCGATCCTTTCTTTTCGGCACGTTTTAAAAATTCGGTTACTTGTGGATTGTAAACGAGATCAAATGCAATGTGTTTGTTAGTAAAAAACTCATAAGGAATAGGAGGGCATTCCTTTACATTCGGACTTGTTCCTAATGGTGTGCAATTGATTATAATTTGGAAATTATCAAAAGTTGTAGCATTAATTAAGTTGTAATTGATGGTTTTCTCTGAGGCTTCACGCGATGCGAATGTGCAATAAATATCCAATTGTTTAAGGGCAAAGGCAACGGCTTTAGCTGCTCCACCCGTTCCGAGAATGAGTGCTTTTTTATGGTGTTCTTTCAGTAAAGGCTGTAACGATTTTTTAAATCCGTACCAATCCGAATTGCAGCCTTTTAGTTTGCCTTTTTTTGTGAATCGGATAACGTTTACAGCTCCGATTTGGCTTGCTTTTTTAGAAAGCGAATCCAAATACGGAATAATAGCTACTTTATACGGAATCGTTACGTTGAGTCCTTTTAACTTGGGATTGCTTTTTAAAAGTATTGGAAATTCCTCAATCGTATCAATGCTGAAATTCTCGTACGAACAGTCATTAAATAATGCATCTGAAAACTTTTCTGTAAAGTGTTTTTTTGAAAAGGAGTAGGAAATGTTTTTCCCAATTAATCCGAATTGTTTGCGTTTTTCCAATTTTACAGTAGGATTATAATAGAGAAGTCCCGATAATTTCGGGACTTTTAATTCTTATTTTTTATGTTTCTTAATGTATGTCTGCACTTTTTTTCTTTCCCAAACTACAGGAAACAATTCTTCTAAAATGGTACAGTTATTTGAATTTAAACGCAATCCGTTACTTAAATGAAACGTTCCTTTTTTATCTTCAGCTAACATAAAGTACAAACCAGCCAAACGGTATTCTACTTCATGTTCTTCTGGGAAAAACTCAGAGGCCTGAAGTAAGGTTTGAATAGCACTCTCAAATTCTCCTAAAAACTGTAAGGCATCCACCCAAAATAACCAAGTGTCTAAATTGGTATCGCCAAATTCAACCGCTTTTCGGTATCCGTATTCGGCTTCTTCGTATAAATTCATGGCTTTATTAATCGTGGCAAAGCGCTTCCAATACGCACGATTTTGATCGTCTATGGCGATGGCTTTGTTCACATATAGCAATGCTTTTTTATAGTTTTTTTGACGAACATAAAAATCAGTTATGGCAATCCAACCTTTGTCTAACAAAGGATCTTCGTGAACTGTTCTATTGAAATGTTTTAGTGCTTCAACTTTATTGCCTAATTTTTCATAACATTTTCCAATGCGCAATAAAGCATACGAGGTGGGATCATCTAATTCAATGGTTTTTTTATAATTTTCTATAGCGTCTTCGTAGCGTTTTAATCGCTCCAAAGCTTTTCCATTTTCCATATAAGCACCAAGAAATTGTTCGTCTATATACGTCGCAAATTCAAAGGAACGAACTGCATTTTCGTAATCTTTTAATCCGTAATACAATCTTCCGCATTGGTGCCAAGCGATTTCGGAGTACGGATTTTTATCAATGTATTTTTTAATGTATTCAATGGCTTCTAAATTCTGATCTAAAAACTCAAAGCAATACACCACATTATAAAGTGCCGATTGGTCTTCTATGTCTTCTTCTAGGCATTTGATAAAACTCTCTTTTGCCATTTCCAAATTGTCCATAAATAAGTATTCCATCCCCATTAAGTTATAGACATCGGCAAAATCTTCTGTTAACTGTAAAGCTTCTTGAAGCAGTTCAACTGCTTTTTCGTGATTGTCTCTTTTGGAATAAATATTGGCTTTTTGAATGAAGATTTCTTCATTGGTAGGTTCAATAGCATACAACTCGTTCAGCATTTTTTCAGCTATGTCGAGTTTGTCATCATAAACCAGCATTTCTATTTGAACTAATTTAAGTCCAGTTGATTTAGGGTGCTGTTCTAATGCTAATTTCAATGCTTTTTTTGCCAAATTGGCTTTTCCTATGTCGAGGTAATGAAGAATGATTTCTTCGAATTCCTCAGAATCAAAAAACAAAACCTTATTGGTTTTCAACATTGATTCAAATTTGGATAGGGATAAATTGTAGTCGTCTTCTTCTTCGCTTAAATGCATACTCTTATATGTATTGATTAGCTTACATAAAAGTAAGTAAAATCTTCTCGTTGTGTGGAAATTTCGTTTTTGTTGTGAACAATTTAATTAACAGAAAATCAACTGAGAATTAATGATTGGACTTCATTCAACGCTTCCAAAATGATGTCACAACCTTTACGAATTTCTTCTTCAGAAATAGTTAAGGGCGGCGTTATTCGGATCGCGCATCCTTCAAACAATAACCAAAATAGAATTAATCCTTTTTCCTGACATTTAAAAATAACCTGATTGGTTATTTCTGGGTCGGATGTCATGGCTGCCAACATCAATCCTTTTCCGCGGACTTCCTTTAGCAAAGGATGTACCAAAAGTTGACGAAATAGGGTTTCTTTTTCGAGTGTTTTTGGTATGAGCCCAGTTTCAGTGACTTCTTTCAAAGTTGCAAGACAAGCAGCGGCTATGACAGGATGTCCGCCAAAAGTTGTGATGTGTCCGAGTTTCGGATCGTGACTCAGCAAATCCATGTACTTTTCATTGGCAACAAAAGCACCAACTGGCATTCCGCCTCCCATTCCTTTTCCGATAATGATGACATCTGGAATGACATTATAATTTTCAAAGCCGAATAATTTTCCCGTTCTCCCAAATCCTGGTTGAATTTCATCGATGATTAATAGCGCACCGACTTCTTCACAACGTTTTTTTACTTTGGCTAAAAAATCATTTTCTGGTTGGATAAATCCAGCGCCACCTTGAATGCTTTCCAATATGATTCCGGCTGTTTTGGTTGTGATTTTTTGGATGTCGTCTTCATTATTAAAAGTAATAAAATCGACATCCGGAATCAAAGGACGAAAAATTTGTTTGCGTTCTTCAAAACCCATAACACTCATAGATCCCATTGTATTTCCGTGATAGGCATTGTGGCAAGAAATTAATTGACTTCTACCAGTTACTCGTCGAACCAATTTCAACGCACCTTCACAAGCTTCGGTACCCGAATTTACCAAATACACTTTATTTAATTCTTTTGGTAAATGCTGTACCAATAGTTTACAATATTCCACAGCTGGACTCTGAGAATACTCGCCATACACCATCACATGCGAATATTTGTCCAATTGATTTTTTATAGCTTGATTTACTTTTGGGTGTTGATGTCCTAATGAACAAGCAGAAACTCCGGCTACAAAATCTAAATATTTTTTGTTGTTGGAATCGTAGATATAAGAGCCAATGGCATGTGAAACTTCCATCCCTAATGGATAGGGAGATGTTTGTGCTTGGTATTTTAGGAAGTTTGGATTCATTTTATTTAACCGCAAAGTGCGCAAAGGTTTACGCAAAGTTCGCAAAGTCTTTTATTTTTTTTAATTTTGAACACTGAACACTGAACACTGAACACTGAACACTGAACACTGAACACTGAACACTGAACACTGAACACTGAACACTGTTTACTTTTTCTTCTTATCGTAATTCAAAGTTTCTTTTCGAATCGTCATCGGAATGTTATCTTTTGAAACTTCTCCTTTTACATCGTCAGCTGCCTTTGTATCGTATTCGTTTTCTTCTGGTGGAAAAATGTCTTCTTTAGTTTTTATCCGTTCCTCGCCACGCCAAACAAAACCGCGGAGTTTTCTAGCATTCTCGGGGAGTTCCGTTTCAGGATAAATATCGCCATCCACCTGATTGAAAAAAGTAATGGTATCGATTTTACTTTTATCATCCATCTTCATGTTAATTTTACTGCTGACATTTTTGTTGATTCCGATAAGTTCATTGGCATCATTACGCATGTAAAAAACCACTTCGGTATTTTTTACAATATCAACATCATACAGTTTATTGTCTTTGAATTTACCATACAAATTCATTCCTTTTACCTGATTGTAACCGGTTCCGATAGTATCCTTTGAAGCAATGAATGCGTTGTTTAGGACTTTTAACGAATCGAGTTTTTCGGTTTTATTATTTCCGATAAGATGCATTACATCACCCGTCATTTGGTTTTCGGCATTCCAAAGTATTGGTTTTCCAATCAATTTGGTTAGTGCTTTTTTCTGATCGGAATGAATGGAATCACATTTGCCACTCATATCGGTTTTAAAAAAGCGTACATTATTATATCCTCTAACGATTCTATTACCTTCTTTTCCTGTAACAACTAATCTTTTGGCATGAACAAACATCGAATCTTTATCGATTAAATAACGGACTGAAGCTCTTTTTGTAATGTAAAGCGAATCTTTATTGCGATACACTTCACCATAATGTCCTCTAATTATTGCTTTATTAATTGAATCGGTGATTTTTACATTTCGAGTTGCCGAAGCAAATTCTTTGTTTCTGTCGTAAAATAAACTGTCGCCCTTTATGAGTCGGTCGTTGTATTTGATATAGGAGTTTTTTACAAAATGTGCTTTGTTGTTTTTGGTATCGTAAAATCCTTTTTCGGTGTAGATAAAATTTTCTTTTCCAGTAATGGTAGACGGACCGAAAAGATAGGAGTGACCCGAATTGGTATAATAATCCAAATAGTTGGTTTTTATTACATATTGTGGATTGGTTAACACTACCGAATTCCGAAACTCATATTTTTTTTGATTGATAAAATAACGTCCCGCTTTACTTTTGAGGGTATTTTCTTTGTTTACAATGGTACCATAGGAATTGTAATAGGCTTCTTGTTTTACTCTGTCAAAGTTGATGGTATCGGTAACCAGTGACATTTCGGGAGAGCGTAATGAAACATCTCCAGTCGCAAATGCTTGTTTGATATTGCCATTGTATTCGGCATATTTACTGTTTAAATACAACGTATCACCCTGAACCATTTGTACGTTACCAAAGGCTTTGAGGTAATTTTCTTTTTGAAAATAGTATGCTTTATTGCAAGTAATAATTACACCATCGTGCTTTGCTCTGACATTCCCAGTCAGTAATAAGGCATCCGGAATTTCAAATTGATTAACGTCGGAATGATCAGCGTTTTCGATATCAATTTGACTTGATTGCTGCGACCAGATTGAAGTAAATCCAAAAAAGAAAATGGTAATAAGAATCAGATTTTTTTTCAATGCAATTAATTTTGGGACAAATTTACTTAAAATGTAAGAATGTTGTTTTTAATTATGAAATATTTATTAGGAGAGAAAAGAAAATAGAAGAAAGAACAAAGACAAATTAAAAATCCCTTTCTACAGAAAGGGATTTTTGAAACTAAATTTTTAAAGTAATTACTTCAAAATCGTCTGTTTTCTATCCGGTCCAACCGAAACAATTTTTATAGGAACTTCTACTTCCTTTTCTATAAATTCGATGTAGTTTTTAAGTTCTATTGGTAAACTGTCGTACGTTGTTAATCCAGTTAAATCGGCTTTCCAGCCTTTTAAATTGGTATAAATTGGCGTCACATTTTCTTCTTCAATATTGAAAGGTAAATGGTGAATTTCTTTTCCTTTATAGTTGTATGATGTGCATACTTTCAAGGTTTCAAAACCAGATAAAACATCGCCTTTCATCATCATTAATTGTGTTACACCATTGACTTGAATGGCATATTTCAACGCTACTAAATCCAACCAGCCGCAACGGCGTTTTCTTCCGGTTACCGAACCAAATTCGTTACCAACGCTTGCCATCATGTCGCCTGCCTCGGTAAAATCTTCTGTTGGAAACGGTCCGCTTCCAACACGCGTGGTATAGGCTTTGAAAATTCCGAACACTTCTTTGATTTTGTTGGGTGCTATTCCCAATCCTGTGCAAGCACCAGCTGCTGTTGTGTTGGAAGAAGTGACAAACGGATACGTTCCAAAATCGACATCCAATAATGAACCTTGCGCTCCTTCACAAAGAATCGATTTTCCTGCTTTCTGTGCTTGTGCCAAATATTCTTCACTGTCGATAAAATCTAATTTTTGTAAATCTTCAATCGCTTCGAAGAATTCCTTTTCTAATTCGGCTAAATTGTACTGAATGTTTACATCGTAAAATGCAATCATAGCCTCATGTTTATCAGCTAATGCGCGGTAGCGTTCTTTGAAATCAGCGAGTTCAATATCACCCACACGGATTCCGTTTCTACCGGTTTTGTCCATGTACGTCGGTCCAATTCCTTTTAAAGTAGAACCAATTTTGGCTTTTCCTTTGGAGGCTTCCGAAGCAGCATCGAGCAAACGATGTGTTGGAAGTATTAAATGTGCTTTTCTAGAAATGATTAATTTCGATTTTAAATCGAGGTTAAATTTTGCCAAACCATCAACTTCGCTTTTAAATACTACAGGGTCAATTACGACTCCGTTTCCAATAACATTAATGTTATTGTCGTGAAAAATTCCGGATGGAATAGTGCGCAAAACATGTTTTATTCCGTCAAATTCTAATGTATGTCCAGCATTCGGTCCGCCTTGAAATCGAGCAATTATATCGTATTTAGAAGTTAGAACGTCAACGATTTTTCCTTTTCCTTCGTCTCCCCATTGTAATCCTAATAGTAAGTCTACGGTCATTGTATTGTGTGTTGTAGTTAATTTGGTTATATGTTGATTTGGTTATTTGAGGCTTCGCATACACGAATTACCGAATAACCAAATTACTCTTTTTTAGTGGCATAAAAATACAACGAATGGTTGTGGATTTCGATGCCAAAAATATCTTCAATAGTTTGTTTGATGGTTTGAATTCGAGGGTCGCAGAATTCGATAACTTCACCAGAATCGGTCATGATGATATGATCGTGTTGTTTATCGAAATACGATTTCTCATAATGCGCCTGATTTTGTCCAAATTGGTGTTTGCGAACCAATCCGCAATCCAATAATAATTCGATGGTATTGTACAACGTAGCACGAGAAACACGATAGTTTTTGTTTTTCATTTTGAGGTACAAATTCTCGATGTCAAAATGCTCTTCACTGTTGTAAATTTCCTGAAGAATCGCATAGCGTTCTGGCGTTTTGCGATGTCCTTTATTCTCAAGATAGGCCGTAAAAACATTTTTTACCGTTTCTTGATTTTTAGTATTATCTGTTGCGATTAGTGTCATATCGGCAAAGGTAATTTTTTTGTTTAGAAGTAGAAAAGTTTAGTTCCTAAATTTTGGGATAAGTTATAAACGAGTTATTAAAAATATTCGATTGTTTAAAATTACATATTAAACACTGCGTCTTTCCCGCGAAGGCGGGAATCCATGCGCTAAAAATAGGTTCCCGCCTGCGCGGGACAGACGCAATAGTAGTATGAAACAAATTAATTCGTATATACTCGCGTTACTTTATCTACACCATCGATTTTCTTAATATTATCGATTAGTTTTTTGAGGATGTTACTGTTTTGGACAATCACCGTTACTTGTCCGTTAAAAATACCAGCTTCTCCGCTTAAGGAAATGCTTTGAATATTTACGTGCATATTATTGGAAATCACTTTGGTCAATTCGTTGGTTAAACCCAATGCATCCATCCCCGTAATTTTTAAAATGGCTTTGAATTCTTGTTGCGACGAATCAATCCATTTGGCAATCATAATGCGATAGGCATAATTGGATTGCATAGCGATGGCATTTGGACAATCTTTTTTGTGGACTTTTATTCCTTCATTGATTGTTACAAAACCAAATACTTCATCACCCGGAATCGGATTGCAACAAGTAGATAGTTTATAATCCAAACGATCCTGTTCGGCACCAAAAACCAATAAATCATAATTGTTACTTAATTCTTGTTTGTTGATTTCTTCCGATGGGTTACTGGGCGAACGCTTGATTTTATTTTTAAAAAAATTAATCAGCGTATTGCTTTTTTGCGCTGCAAAGTCTTTAAGTTGTTGGTTTTCGATGGAGCCAATTCCAACTCTGTAAAACAAATCCAAACTGGTTTTTAATTTAAAGAAATTGACCAATTCATTTACGACACCTTCGTTTAAGATAATTTTTAAATGTTTCAGTTTGCGGGTAAGCAATTCTCTTCCGTCTTCAGCAATTTTTTTGGTATTTTCATTGAGAACATTTCTGATTTTATTTTTGGCTCTTGATGTAGTCACATAATCCAACCAGTTGATCGTCGGTTTTTGATTTACGGAAGTAATGACTTCAATTTGATCGCCACTTTTCAATTCGTAATTCAGCGGAACCAATCGTCCGTTGACACGGGTTCCGCGTGTTTTAACTCCTATTTCAGAGTGAATGCTAAAAGCAAAATCGAGTGAAGTCGCGCCTTTTGGCAACGATTTAATTTCCCCTTTTGGAGTAAAAACAAAGATTTCCTTCGCATACAAATTCATTTTGAAATCTTCGACAAAATCAACTGCATTGGTCTCCGAATTTTCTAAGGCTTCTTTTAAAAGATTGAGCCAAACATCCAAACCGCCTTCTTCATCGCCACCTTGTTTGTATTTGTAATGCGCAGCGTAGCCTTTTTCGGCAATTTCATCCATGCGTTCACTTCGAACTTGAATTTCAACCCAACGACCTTTTGGTCCCATAACCGTAATATGTAACGCTTCATATCCTGTTGATTTTGGAGATGAAATCCAATCGCGCAAACGACTCGGACTCGGGCGATAATGATCGGTGACAACTGAATAGATTTTCCAGGCGATGAATTTTTCATCGTGTAAATTGGATTTGTAAATAATTCGAAGCGCAAATTTGTCGTACACTTCATCAAAACTCACATTTTGAGAAGCCATTTTCCGGCGTATAGAATAAATTGATTTTGGACGTCCTTTAATTACAAAATCGACTCCTTCTACATCAAGTGATTTTTTCAGCACATTCGAAACCAATTTGATGTATTCGTCTTGTTCTTCTTTGGTTTCCTTTATTTTGCTGACAATATCATTGTAAATTGCAGGTTCGGTATATTTTAGTCCTAAATCTTCGAGCTTGGTTTTGATGTTGTACAATCCCAATCGATGGGCGAGAGGAGCATAAATATACAAGGTTTCGGAAGCTATTTTTATTTGTTTATAATCGGGCATCGAATCCATTGTTTGCATGTTGTGCAAACGATCGGCGATTTTTATAAGAATTACACGAACATCATCATTCAGAGTCAATAGCATTTTACGGAAATTCTCCGCTTGCATTGAAATATTCATGTCTTTTTTTACCTGGGAAATTTTGGTCAATCCTTCAACCAATATTGCGATTTTAGAGCCGAATTTTTTTTCTAATTCTTCGATAGTAATTGGCGTATCTTCAACAACATCATGAAGTAAAGCTGCTGCAATTCCAGTGGCACCAAGTCCGATTTCAGAAGCTACAATTTTGGCAACTCCAATAGGATGAAAGATATACGCTTCACCCGATTTTCGTCGCTGATCTTTGTGCGCCTCAACAGCCACATCAAATGCCTTACGGATAAGTTTCTTATCGGCATCCGAAAGTGTCTGATAACTAATACGAAGTAGTTCTCTGTATTCTCTTGCTAAAGCTTTCTTTTCGTCTTCTAAATTGATCTCAATCATGGGTTCTCTTCAATGTCTTAAAAATAGAAATTTATATTGGAATAGACAAATGGAAATTTATAATAATTTTAAGTGATTATCGGAAATTTTATACCAATTGAGATTATTTGTTTTTTTGAAATTATATATTTAGGTATACCGCGTCTTTCCCGCGCAGGCGGGAATCCATTTTTCAACACATGGATTCCCGCCTGCGCGGGAAAGACGCAATGGCGGAATCGAAAAATTTAACTTCTAGAGTATTCATTTTGGCACGAAGTTACTGGAAGTCAGTTAATTTTAAGTCAATTGTAAGATTTAAATTTAAAATCTGCGTTGTCTTTTGGCTTCAAAAATTAAAATGGAGGAAGCTACCGAAACATTCATAGAATCGATTTCACCTTGCATCGGAATAATGATATTTTTAGTATTGGCATCGCGCCAAGCCGGACTCAAACCTGTTGCTTCGGTGCCAACAATAATCGCAGAAGCCTCAGTATAATCTTGCAAATGATAGGAATTGGAGTTTTGTAAAGTAGCTGCGAAAATGGTAATCTTCTTTAGAAGTAAAAAGGCCAACACTTCTTCTGTTGTACCCGTTGCAATTTGGTTGGTGAAAAGACAACCCACACTCGAACGTACAATATTCGGATTGTACAAATCGGTTTTCGGATTGGCGATAATAACAGCATCAATGTTCGCAGCATCGCAAGTTCTTAAAATTGCACCAATATTTCCTGGTTTTTCAAGTGCTTCCAAAACTAAAATTAACGGATTTTCGGGTAAAATTAAATCCGATAGTTGTAATGATTTCGTTTTGGCAACAGCAATTATACCTTCCGTGGTATCGCGATACGCTAATTTTTGGTAGACTTCTTTGGAGATTTCAATTATTGGATTGTTCGATTTTTGGATTATTGGATTATTCGAAAAATCGCCCACTTCTTTACAAATCAAAATCGTTTCAATTTCGTAATTTCCTTTTAAAGCCAATTCGATTTCACGCATTCCTTCAATCAAAAAAGTACCCGATTGCTTTCGAGCTTTGGCTTTTTCCTGAAGTAAAACCAGTGATTTTATATACGGATTTTGAGAAGAAGAAATTTGTTTCATAATTGCTTTTCGGAAGTTCAAAGTTACAAAATTCCTCTTGCTTTTATTTCCAAATACTTGTTTATCGTATCTAAAGTCAGATTTTCGGGTTGTGTTAACACCGAATGGATGCCGTATTTTTTGAGTTCGTTTACGATGAGTTTCTTTTCAAAAATAAACTTTTCAGCAATCACTTTATCGTACACTTCCTGAATCGTAGCTGTTTTTTTATTGGTGATTTGGTACAATTCGGTATTCTGAAAAAACACTACAACCAACAAATGATTTTTCGCAATTCCTTTTAAATAGGGAAGTTGGCGATGCAATCCATCCAAAGTTTCAAAATTGGTATACAGAATAATCAAGCTTCGTTGATTGATATTTTTCTTAATATCGGCATACAAACGCGAATAATCGCTTTCGAAAAAATCGGTTTTTACATTGTACAGATTTTCGAGAATCTTTTGCATTTGCGATGTTCTTTTCTCAGCAACAACACGATTCTCTATTTTTTTGGAGAAGGAAAACATTCCAGCTTTGTCTTGTTTTTTTAGAATAACATTCGATAAAACCAATGTCGCGTTAATCGCATAATCCAACAAACTCAATCCATTGAAAGGCATTTTCATCGTTCTTCCTTTGTCAATGGCCATGTAAATATTCTGTGATTTTTCATCTTGGAATTGGTTCACCATCAACGCATTCTTCTTTGCTGTTGCTTTCCAATTCAGTGTACGGATATCATCTCCAGGAACGTATTCTTTGATTTGCTCAAATTCCATTGTATGCCCGATTCGTCGAATTTTTTTCACACCATACTGAAACAAATTGTTCGAAAAAGCAATCAAGTCGTATTTGCGCAGTTGAATATACGACGGATACGTTGGCACCATCTCATCCTGACTAAAAACATAGCGTTTGGAAAGCAATTGCAAAGGCGAAGAAATGTAAATATTCAATCTTCCAAAATGATATTCGCCACGTTCTGTTGGTCGAAGATAATATTGAAAATCATCGGTAGTAGCATTTTTAATCTTGCGTTTGATTTTAAAATTTCGAATTTGAAACTGCTCCGGAATTTCATCAATAACGCTTGCAATTACCGTAAAAGTGTAAAAGTTTTTGATGGTAACGATAATCGGATTTTCATCACCGTTAGATAATTTTTCAGGTGTAATTCTCTCGGCTTCTATTCCGGTTTTCGTCACAAATAAAATGATAAAATCCAAACCAAAAAACGACAACAAAATCAACAATAAATAACAAGCGGCATGGTATAAAGCGGGAAACATAAACGCCAAACAAAACACCACTATAACTCCCATTAGCGCATAGAAAAAGAAATTGTTGATGTATAATTGTTTGAGTAATTTCATTATATATTTACCTTGGAATTTCGATGCTTTCGATAATTTGTTTGATGATTTCGATACTGGTTAAACCTTCCATTTCGCGTTCTGGCGTTACAATTACACGGTGTTGTAAAACGGGAATCGCAGCTTCTTTAATGTCTTCTGGAGTTACGAAATCTCTTCCTCTTATCGCAGCGAATCCTTTAGCAGCATTAAGAATAGCTATCGAAGCTCTTGGCGAAGCGCCCAAATATAAAAACGCATTTTCACGTGTGTTAACAACTAGTTTGGCAATGTATTCTAGCAGGTTTTGCTCGACAATAATTTGCTTTACTAGGTCTTGGAATTTTTGAATGTCTGCTCCAGAAAGAATCGTTAGAATATTGTCTAATTTTCCGTGGTTTTGAAGCGTGTGTTCTCTTTGAATGATTGTTACTTCTTCATTTAAATTCGGATAATCGATATTGATTTTGAAAAGAAAACGGTCGAGTTGCGCTTCGGGTAGTCGATACGTTCCTTCTTGTTCTATCGGATTTTGTGTTGCTAAAACAATAAACGGTTTTTCCAATTCGTAACAGGTTCCGTCGATGGTGATTTGGCGTTCTTCCATCACTTCAAACAATGCAGCTTGTGTTTTTGCAGGAGCACGATTGATTTCGTCAATCAAAATTAAATTGGAAAAAATGGGTCCTTTTTTGAATTCAAATTCCGATTTCTTCAAATCAAAAACAGAAGTCCCCAAAATATCCGACGGCATTAAATCGGGCGTGAATTGAATTCGGCTAAAATTAACCGACAATGTTTTCGCCAAAATTTTTGCGGTAATGGTTTTGGCAACACCCGGAACTCCTTCGATGAGCACATGTCCGTTGGATAAAAGCGCCACCAAAAGTTGGTCGATCATTTTATGTTGCCCAACAATTACGGTTTCCAATTCTTTTTTAATGTTGGAGACACCTTCACTTAAAGCAGTTAAATCCAATCGGGATT
>JANNCY010000051.1:0-2437 GCA_031387085.1 Flavobacteriales bacterium
TGTGGTAATGATTTTTATCATCCAAATTGTCAATACAATTTTCACATTGATACCGTATCTTTTCGGAATGGCAAGTATGTTTACAACATTAAAATCGGGTTCTCAAGAAGATGCTTTTTCTTCCATATCGATAATTATGTCAATCATAATGGTCATATCAGTTATGGTGAGTTACATCCTAAACAATTTGCTTTTAATCAATCAAGGCATGATCTATTACAGCCATATTGAAAATAGTGAAAGTTCGATTTCTAATAATTCTATTGATTTGATAGGTACCGATAGTGAATAAATTACTGCTCCTTTTCTATATCTTTTTTTGCGTTACTATAAACGCACAGGATACCGTGACTGTAGCCGAAAAAAAAACCATCCACTTTACTGAAAAAGATATTGCAGTAGATAACTCGGTTATAATAACTCCAAAATTCAATCCGAATTTAAAATCCAAATACAACGATGCTGCATTTCAATACGAAGTAAAAGTATCTGAAAAAGGACTTTGGGATCGCTTTATAGAATGGTTACTGTATTGGTTAAAAAGACTCTTCGGATTAACAAACATTTCTCCAAAAGCTATCAGTATTTCTACAAAAATAATCGGAGCACTAATTATTTTATATGTGATCTACTTAATTGTAAAAGTGATCTTAAACAAAGAAGGGCAATGGATTTTCGGTAAATCGACCACCAAAAAAATAATCAATCACGACGATATTGAACGCAATTTACAACACGTTGATTTTGAAAAACTAATCGCATCGACTTTAAAATCGGGCAATCAACGATTAGCCATTCGGTATTATTATTTATGGTTGTTGAAAAAAATGTCGGAAAAAAATATCATCGATTGGAATCCCGAAAAAACCAATTCCGATTACTGGTACGAAATACAAACCGAATCCCTAAAGAACGATTTTAGCTACTTATCCTACTTGTACAATTACATTTGGTATGGCGAATTTGAAATTACGGAAACGAGTTTTGAAGGCATGAAAAAAACGTTTGAATCGACTATTCAATCCATAAAGTAATGAACAAGACTATTAAAATATACATCGTTTTTCTTGTCTTACTTTTGGTAGGTATCATTTATATTGATGCAGTACGACCGCGTCCGATAAACTGGAATCCGACTTTCGATTTAAAAGATAAGATTCCGTTTGGCTTGTACGTTTTTGACAACGAATCGCCAGCGCTTTTAAAAAATAACGAAATAGAGAAAATAAGTAAAACCGCTTACGAATATTTTGACCCGCTTTACGACTACGATACGTTGGTGAAAAACTATAAAATAAAAGGGACTTTATTGTCGATTTCTAAATATTATCCAATCGATCAACAATCAACCGAAGAACTTTTTTACTTTGTATCCCACGGAAATACAGCGTTCATAAGTGCAACCGATTTTCCGAAAATTTTTGAAGACAGTTTGAATGTGACAACTGCAAATGAATTGTCCAAAGAAGAAGAAATTCAATTGTCATTCGGCAATAAAAATCTAAAACAACGCAAATACCTTTTTAATATTGGTGCGAGTACATCCTATTTTAACAAAATAGATACTTTAAAAACTACGGTTTTGGGTTATCAGGAAATCAACAAAAAGAAAAATGTCAATTTCATTAAAGTGGCGTACAAACAAGGATTTTTCTATTTGCATACGCAACCGGTTTGCTTTACCAACTATCATTTGCTGAAAGACAATCATTCAAAATATACCGAAAATGTGGTTTCGTATATTCCGAAAGGAAAGCTGCTTTGGTTTGTGAAAGATCAGAATGGGGAAATTGCTTCCGATTCGCCAATGCGCTATATATTAAGTCAACCCGCTTTAAAATACGCATGGTTTTTAGCTTTGATTGGGATTCTCATCTTTATGATTTTCAATGCCAAAAGACGACAAAGAGTCGTTCCCATCATTACGCCATTGCCAAACACAACTTTAGATTTTACAAAAACCATAGGGAATTTATACTATCAAGAAGGTGATCATCAAAACATTGTAGATAAAAAAATCATCTACTTTTTAGAAAGAATACGAAATGAATACTTAATTGAAACGGCAATTTTAGACGATAATTTCATCAAAAAACTACAGCAAAAAAGTGGTAAAAATCTAGAAGATATCGAAAAAGTTGTCCGCTTAATTAACTACCAACGAAAGAGTTACAATCAAAGTATTGAAGAAGATTTAATAGAAATAAATAACGCAATAGAAAAAATAACCAACTAATGGAAAATACAGAAAACAACTTAGAACCTTCCAGCGAAGGGGCCTCGGGAGTAAATTTTCAATCCCGATTGGATTTAACTGCTTTAAGTGAAGGTGTCTCCAACATTAAAAAAGAATTGGAAACCGTAATTGTTGGGCAACATAAAATGATCGACCAACTTTTGGTGGCGCTTTTATCCAACGGACATGTGCTCATCGAAG
>JANNCY010000127.1:0-9170 GCA_031387085.1 Flavobacteriales bacterium
TTCATTTTGGGCATCTGCTAATGTTAAATAATACGTCACTGCAACTCCCGGAATACCGCCAGTTACAATTGGATCATTCAGTGGTAAATTAAAAGAGGCTGTCATGATTACTCCGTTACTACACGCAAACATTGGCGGAGGTGCAACAACTAGAGGCAAAGGATTAACAACTAAATTAAAGGAAGCTACCGAATTACATCCTGTGGCATTATTGCTAATGTTTATCCAGATTGTTTGGAAATTTGCGGTTACATTTTGATATAAAGTTGGTAGTGGACTTGTTTGATTAATAGCATCACTTTGCGTTAAATAATAATTTATCGTATAATTAGCTAATGGCAGTCCATTGGCGATTTCTAAATCTTTGGTGCGTAAATCAAATACTTCAAATCCATCACCTGGAGTGGTAACATCGCACTGAACGTAATCGGTAATTACAGAATTAGGTGTTGGTCGTGGATTTACAATTAACTGCAAAGTTGTAAGCGAATAACATGTAGGTGCAGCTGCATCATAAACACGAACATACAATGTCTGAAGTCCAGTAAGATCAATACTACAATAAGGGTTTTGGGTAATTATATTTATTGCAGCTCCTGTTTGTGCATTAGTAAGAGTTTCATAATATTCTACCGTTAAACCCGGGGCGGCTATCTCAACATCTTTAATATGTAAAAAGAACAAACATGATAATCCATCATTGTTGTCATCACAAACTACATATGGCGTTGGTACGGTGATGATGGGTGCTCCAATAACATTTACCGTTGCTGTACCAACTTGTGGTTGAGTAGAATTGGCATCTTGAACGCTTACTAAATTATAATTAAATGTTCCTGTAGCATTTGTTGGTGCTGGCAGTGAAATACTATTTCCAGCTATTGTCGTAATAGTTTGATTAGGCAAAACACCATTTATATTATACGTAAAAGTATAAGGTGCCGTTCCGTTTAATCCATTAAAAGTAATATTCGGAGGATTGGCATTCTGACAAACTGTAGTTGAACCTATTATTGTAGCATTTGGAATTGGCACTACAATAACGGTTGTTGTTAAAGCTAATAAACGAGCACACGACGGTACATTACTATCTTGTACTCCAATCAAATTCACAACATTTGTTCCAGGAACAGTAGACGGTATTGTAATCGAAACACTATTACCAACCGTTGTTGTAATCGTCTGATTAGGTAAAATACCATTTATATTATACGTAAAAGTATAAGGTGCTACACCATTTGATCCATTAAATGTAATTGTTGTAGGTCCCGAATTTTGTAAAACACTAGTTCCACCTGTAACTGTTCCATTCGGTAACTGATTTACAACTATTGTACTTGTAGCAGTAGTCGCACACTGACCTGTATTTGGTGTAAACGTATAAGTTGTAGTAGTTGTATTAATTAAAGCTGGAGTCCAAACACCAACAATACTATTATTTGAAGTTGTTGGTAACGGACTTAATGGGTCTCCAGAACAAATAGCCGCAACTGGATTAAATGTTGGGGTTACATTTTGGTTTACAATTAATTGAAAAGAAGTTGTACCATAAGTGGAAGGATTGGCAATTTCCTCCATTCTTATATATATTGTTTGAGGATTTGTAGTATTAAAAAATGAGGTAATAGGGCTTATTGCATTAGCATCAGCATCGGCATCCGCTTGAGATAAATGATATGTAATCGTATAATTGGAAGCAGTACTTCCTATTAATGCAATAGCAGTTTGTGGCGAAAAATCAAACTCTTCAATACCATCATTTGAAACATCATCACACAATGTTAAATTTGGTACTGGATTAGGCGTTGCCTGACACGTTTGAACATGAAGAAAGAAAGATTGAATATTATTACAACTATTGTTGTCATCAACTCTTACCCAGATTTGCTGCCCATCAACACCATTAAAATTTGTCAAATTAGCTCCCAATAATTCGTTACTAAAAGTCTGTGCGTCTGACAATGAAGTAAAATAATTTATCGCATCTGGAACAAAAGTCCCTAAAACAATCGGAGTATTTAATGATAAATCAAAAGGAATTGTAGGACATCTAAATAAATCAATTGCAGCATTAATTGCCATAGGTTGTAAATACTCTACGTTTATTGTGTCAATTTGCTGACATCCTGTGGGAAAAGTAACTATAATACCATAGGTTCCTGGTTGTGTAATAGTGTAAGTAAAATTTGTTGCTCCAGGTATATTAACGTTATTTAATGTCCATTGATAGGTTACTCCAGGAATTGCTGAAGTTCCAGCTCTAACTTCTCTAGTACCTTGATCGCAAATCGCATAATCACCAGTAAAATCAGTTATAGATCCAAAAGTAGATGCGATTGATCCTGAAATATTTGCTTGGCCAATATTAAAACTTCCTCCACCTAAAAATACAGCAGAATCAAGCTGAGTGTCATTTCTATCCGCTACGACTAATTTAATATGATAAGTGTTATTTGGAATTACACCTGAAGAAGCAGTCATTTTAACCGTATGTCCATTAAAATTTATCGGGGCTATATTCGGATTAATTCCTTGAGGTAATAAATAATATTTATCAAAAAAAGTGGGATTTACAGAAGCGCATCCAACATTATATAAATTATCTCTAATAGTTATTACTGACACAGGAGTAGTTGTAGTTGGAATTAACGCCAAATTAGAAACCGGTGTTCCTGCAGTAACATTTGTTAAGAAAAATGCAAACGCGTCAGAAAAAGTACATTGAAAAGTACCATATTCTTCCGAGGCAAAAAGAAAATCAAAACTCATTGTATTCGTTAGTGGAACAAAATCAAATTCTAAAATGGTAGCATTTCTATAGACAGTTAATGCGGGGTCAATTCCCAAAGCGGTTATATAATTAAACAACTGTGTGTCTCCTGTCCATGCATTAGTTCCATTACTTTGTGTTGTGGAATTTGGACCTGGTGCTGCTGCAACACTACCCGATGTTAATATAACTCCTGAAGTTAAAGGAAAATTAGGATTTGTATTGGTAAATGATCCAATTCCATTGGTGCTACCAAAATTACTTCCAGTATTCCATGTAATATTCGAAATTGTTCCTGCACAAGCTCCTCCCCCAATTGAAGAACCAAATAATACATCTGTAACTAATTGAGGCACCGTATAGGTTGTTGTACTCACATTAATGACTTGGGAAAAACCAAACGAAGTCATTAATAGCAGCACAAAACTTAGTAAATACTTTCTCATAATATAAATAAATTCCAAGACATCTATTTAATAAAATAAACGTCTTAAATGTTAATTAATTGTTTAAAAGCCCAAATATAAACATTCCGACAAAATAACTTTGTTAAATTTGTAGAAACTTACTCCAATTACAATGAAAATCAACATAAAAGAAACTCAAAACCCAACTATTCTAAAATTCGAATTCCCCGATTTTATTACTCAAAATGAAAGTTTTGAATATAAAAACATCGATGAAGCCAAAAATTCTCCGCTGGCGCAACAATTATTTTACCTTCCGTTTGTCAAATCGCTTTACATTTCCGGGAATTTTATCGCTATCGAAAGATTCAGCATAGTAGATTGGGATGACGTTAAAGATGCAGTTGCCGAACAAATTGACGACTACGTCACTTCGGGCAATCCAATTATTATTGAAGACAAAACCAAACCGTCAAAATCGGCGATTTCTGTTTATGGAGAAACAACTCCAAATCCAGCAACATTAAAGTTTGTTGTTACTAAATTGCTGACTAAAACAGCGATGGAATTCAAAAGTATTGATGATACCTCCGCCTCTCCAATAGCGAAAGAATTGTTTAATTTCCCTTTTGTAAAAGAAGTTTTTATCGATGAAAATTATATTTCCGTAACCAAATACGAAATGGCAAGTTGGGATGTAATTACACTCGAAATCCGTACATTTATCAAACAATTTATTGAAAATGGCGGAACAGTAATCGACGAAAGTGTACTAGTAAACGATGTCAAAATCGAAAAACAAAAAATCAAAAATTTTGATAATTTAGATACTACTTCGCAACAAATTATTAACATTTTAGAAGAATACGTGAAACCTGCTGTCGCTGCAGATGGCGGAAATATTCTTTTTGATTCCTTTGATGAAAAAGAAAAACGTGTAAAAGTAATTCTTCAAGGTTCCTGCAACGGTTGCCCTTCGTCGACATTCACTTTAAAAAGCGGAATTGAAAACATGCTAAAAGACATGTTAAATGATAAAGATATCATTGTTGAAGCATTAAATGCTTAATTTTAAACCAACCAATTAACCAAAATATGAGAAAATTAAAAACAATTTTAGCGCTTCTATTCGTGTCGTTTCTTTTTGTGCATTGTAAATCGGAAGAAAAATCAGTCGATTTTAAAAAAATTACGGATAATTATTTTGACGATAAAAATGCACTTAGTCCTTTAGATGCTACACAAAATGGTCAAAACGAATACAACGACCAGTTGCAGTTTGAAATGACCGATTCCTATCGCAAAAAACAAGGTGAATTCTTCGATAAATACGAAAACGAATTAGCAAATGTAGATTTTGAAAAATTATCTGATGAAGAAAAAAACAGTTTCGATATTATTAAATGGGAAATTACCGTTGGAAAAGAATTGCTACAACAAAACGCCAATCTAATGCCATTACACCAGTTTTGGGGAACCCATTTAACCTTGGGACAATTTGCTGGTGGCCAAAGTGCGCAACCTTTTAAAACCTACAACGATTATAAAAATTTTATAAAACGAATGGATTTGTATTCGGTTTGGATTGATTCTGCAATGGTGTACATGAAAAAAGGAATCGATAAAGGAATGGTTCTTCCCAAATCATTAACGGTAAAAGTGATTCCACAATTTGAAAGTATGGTAACGCCAAATATAGAAGATAATTTGTTTTACACTACCATAAAATCAATGCCTGCATCGTTTTCAGATGCGCAAAAAGACGAATTAATAAAAGCATATACTGCTACAATCAACGAGAAGTTAATTCCACAGTTTAAGAAAATAACAGCGTTTTTAAAATCGGAATATTTACCTGCTTCCAGAACTACAAGCGGAATTGGAAGTTTACCATCGGGTGAAAATCTTTACAAAACCTACGTAAAACAATGGACGACGACCGAAATGACGCCCGATCAAATTCACGAATTGGGTTTAAAAGAAGTCGCTCGTATCAAAATCGAAATGGAAAAAGTTAAAAACCAAGTGGGTTTTAAAGGTACTTTAATTGAATTTTTTGAACATGTTAGAAACAAACCCGAGTTGATGCCATTCAAAAAACCAGAAGAAGTGATTGCCAATTTCGAAAGAGTATACGCGATTATAAAACCAAATGTAGACAAGTTGTTTTCATTGCAACCCAAATCGAAATTTGAAATTAGAAGAACAGAAGCTTTCCGAGAAGCAACAGCAAGTGCCGAATACAATCAAGGTGCTGCCGATGGTTCGAGACCTGGAATTTTTTACGTTCCTATTCCAGATGTGGCAACCTAT
Organism: Flavobacteriales bacterium; assembly: GCA_031387085.1. Taxonomy (GTDB): domain Bacteria; phylum Bacteroidota; class Bacteroidia; order Flavobacteriales; family Flavobacteriaceae; genus Flavobacterium. Next base: position 5,491 of record JANNCY010000127.1, read on the forward strand.
AATCTATATTCTGATGAAGATTTATTTCTTCATGAAGCAATTCCTGGACATCATTTCCAAATATCCTTACAACAAGAAAACCAACTACTTCCGGACTTTAGAAAATACAGTTGGTTTGGAGCTTATGGCGAAGGTTGGGCTTTGTACACCGAAAGTTTAGAAAAGGAATTGGGATTGTATAACGATCCATATCAATATTTTGGGATGTTAAGTGCCGAAATGCACCGTTCTATTCGTTTGGTCGTCGATACCGGTTTACACTCTAAAGGTTGGACTCGTGAAGAAGCCATCAAATATTCTTTAGAAAACGAAGCTGAAAGCGAAGCAAGTATTATCGCCGAAATTGAAAGATACATGGCAATTCCCGGACAAGCATTATCGTACAAAATCGGACAAATGAAAATTTTAGAACTGCGTAAAAAAGCACAAACCGAATTGGCAGCTAAATTTGATATTAAGAAATTCCATCAAATTGTTTTAGAATCGGGCGTAATGCCATTGGCACTTTTAGAGAAAAAAGTAGATGATTGGATTAAGGCGAGTAAATAATTTAACCGCAAGGTTCGCAAAGTTTTACGCTAAGGGCGCAAAGAAAAAAACCCAACACTGTGAATGTTGGGTTTCTCTTTTATAAAATTTAAAAAACTTTGCGAACCTTGCGTAAACCTTTGCGCGCTTTGCGGTTAAAAACTTTGCGGTTAAATAATTATGCGTTGATGCTTTCCTGAATCTTTTTAAAATCAATCGGATTACCATCCACATCATAAAATTGATAACGGTATTTTAATTTTCCGTTTAACTCTTCAATGTCGACATGCATTTGGTAGAAGCCATTATTCCATTCTACAATAATGTCAAAATAGTAATCGCCAACTCCAAAACTACTTGGCAAATTACTCACATAAATTAGTTTTTTGGTTTTTAGATTTAAGGTGTTGACTTCAATATTATTATACGCACCTAAATCTTCATTGTCGAAAGTACGTCCCATATAATTGTACTGACTCGGTGCTTTCTTTGACTTCGTATCCACAGATTCGTTGTAAATATCTTTAATCGAAAAAATCACGTCTTTAAGTGAATATTTCCCCACATTCATGATAGACATTTTTATCTGATGATTGTACATCACGCGTTTCCCTTTTTTCGTAGGCTCGCCTAAATCATTTCCTTCACCCAAATCCAAATCTTTGATCTCTACAATTGGAATATTCTGATTGGTAAATTGATGACTGTCTTCTTTACTAATCGCTGTCGGACTCGGATCATTATCGACTATTTGCTCTTTTGTTTCCTGAATTTCATTCGTTAATACGTCGATTTTTTTGTTCGCAATATCAATTTCAGTATCATTAACATTGTTATATTCTACCGCATTGCTCGATCGGTACAGTGAAAAAACAGAACCCATAATTAAGGCACATCCAAAAAGTGCTAAAATAAGTGTTATCATAGACGAATTCTTTTTCATTCCAATACTTCGTTATTGTACTCCGTTCATTTAATCCACAAATTTAGCCATTATAAAAAATTCTTTTTTAAAGAAGTCAAATAGTTCTTAACAATGAAATGAACTATTTTTAGATTTTAGAAGCGAAACTTTTGGGCATTTTTGTAATCGTCATTACCGATAGCTCGGATTTGCAATCCGTGCCCACAAACTATAATTGCATTAACTAAAACCGATAAGACCTGACAGGTTTTGGAAACCTGTCAGGTTACATAAAAAAAGCCGAATCAGTTTGATTCGGCTTTCTGTGCGGGTAATAGGACTCGAACCTACACGCCTTGCGGCACCAGATCCTAAGTCTGGCATGTCTACCAATTTCACCATACCCGCTAAAATTGTGACTGCAAATATAAAGGATAATTCTAAATTATGAATTATGAATTATGAATTTTTTAAAAAAAATTTGAGTATTTTTGGAATTACTAATTTTCAACAAAAATGGACAACATAAAAAATTACGTTCAGCAAAACAAAGAACGTTTCATTAACGAATTAATAGAATTGTTAAAAATCCCTTCCGTAAGTGCCGACAGTGCTTATGCCCAAGATGTTATCGATACTTCCATCGCCGTAAAAAACAGTCTAGAAAAAGCAGGCTGCAAACACGTAGAAATCTGTGAAACTCCCGGTTATCCAATTGTGTTTGGCGAACACATCATTGACGCAACTTTACCTACGGTTCTCGTGTACGGACATTACGATGTGCAACCACCAGATCCAATGGAATTATGGACATCACCTCCTTTCGAACCGGTAATCAAAGTTACCGAAATCCACCCAGAAGGCGCCATTTTCGCCAGAGGTTCTTGCGACGATAAAGGACAAATGTACATGCATGTTAAAGCATTCGAATACATGATTACCAACAATTGCTTGCCATGTAATGTGAAATTCATGATTGAAGGCGAAGAAGAAGTCGGCTCTAAAAGCTTAAGTTGGTTTGTAGAACACAATCAGAAAAAATTAAGTTGTGACGTGATTTTAATTTCCGATACAGGAATGATTTCCAACCAACAACCATCCATCACCACAGGTTTACGAGGATTGAGTTATGTAGAAGTAGAAGTTACAGGTCCGAATCGCGACTTGCATTCCGGACTTTACGGTGGCGCTGTCGCCAATCCAATCAACGTATTGACCAAAATGATTGCGTCCTTGCACGACGAAAACAACCACATTACCATTCCTGGTTTTTACGATAAAGTAGAAGAACTCACTACTGCCGAAAGAGCCGAAATGGCAAAAGCACCGTTCGTTTTAGAAAACTACAAAAAAGCATTAGACATTGCTGATGTCTATGGCGAAACAGGCTATGTCACCAACGAACGAAATTCGATTCGTCCGACGTTGGACGTCAATGGAATTTGGGGTGGCTACACAGGTGAAGGCGCAAAAACGGTTATCGCCAGCAAGGCCTACGCAAAAATATCAATGCGTTTAGTACCGCACCAAGATTGGAACGAAATTACCGAAATGTTTACCAAACATTTTGAAAGCATCGGGCCAAAAGGAGTGAAAGTAAAAGTAACTCCACACCACGGCGGACAAGGTTATGTCACGCCTATCGACAGTATCGGTTACCGTGCGGCGAATAAAGCCTACACCGAAACCTTTGGCGTTCCGGCAATTCCGGTACGTTCTGGAGGAAGTATTCCGATTGTGGCACTGTTCGAAAAAGAACTCAAAAGCAAAACTATTTTAATGGGATTCGGTTTGGATAGCGATGCGATTCACTCGCCCAACGAGCATTTCGGGATTTTCAATTACTTAAAAGGTATTGAAACGATTCCGTTGTTTTATAAGTATTTTGTGGAGATGAGTAAATAGTTTAACCGCAAGGTTCGCAAAGTTTTACGCAAAGTTCGCAAAAAACAAAGTCCGTTTATTCTGAATTGAGTAAACGGATTTTTTATGTTCAAAGTTGTCATTTCGACGAAGGAGAAATCTCATTAAGGAAACATTATGGGATTTCTCCTTCGTCGAAATGACAAAAAAACTAAACTAACTTTCAGCCTTTTACAACATTCCTAAATTTTTGGCGTTAAATTTGTAAAGCGTCATCAATCATCAAAAAATCAATCATCATGTTAAAACGTTTCTTCCTACTTTGTTCTGGTGTCGATACCGACATCGCGAACGGTTGTTCCAACGGCGAACAAAACAAATACGC
>JANNCY010000110.1:0-7199 GCA_031387085.1 Flavobacteriales bacterium
TACTAAATTATTTGCATTTAAAATTGCATAAGTACTTAATTCTGAACTAGTTACCACGCTAGATGCTTTCAAATTGCGTGACGACAAATATACATTTTTATTTGAATCACCCAACACAAATAAAGATTTTTTGTTTTCTAAGCCTAAAGCTTTCAAAACATTGATAAAATTTTTAGTGTTTGGTGTTTCAAAATTAAAGTCTTCAATCACTACTAAATTAGATTCTTTAGCTTTAATTGAGAAGGCCGATTTTCTTGCTAAACGCTTAAGACTTTTGTTCAATTTGAAAGAATAACTTCTTGGACGTGGTCCAAAAACAGTTCCTCCACCTTTAAACAAAGGATTCTTAGCACTACCCGCACGAGCCGTACCTGTACCTTTTTGTTTTTTAATTTTACGTGTACTTCCCGCAACCTCAGCTCTTTCTTTAGCTTTGTGAGTACCTTGTCTTTGATTTGCCAAATATTGCTTTACATCAAGATATACTGCATGTTTGTTTGGCTCGATTCCAAAAACATCATCAGAAAGCTGTACTTTTCTTCCAGTTTCTTTACCGCTGATATTTAATACTTTTACTTCCATTACTTCTGAATGATTACGTAAGAGTTTTTGCATCCAGGAATAGCTCCTTTAACAACAAGTAGGTTCTTTTCAGCTACTACTTTTAAAACTCTAAGGTTTTGTACTTTTACATTATCTCCACCCATTCTTCCAGCCATACGCATTCCTTTGAATACTCTAGATGGATAAGATGAAGCTCCTACTGATCCTGGCGCTCTTAAACGGTTGTGTTGACCGTGAGTTGCTTGTCCAACACCACCAAAACCGTGACGTTTAACAACCCCTTGAAAACCTTTACCTTTTGATACACCTTGTACATCAACAAATTCTCCTTCGCTGAATACTTCCACGGTAACATTGTCACCTAACTTAAACTCACCTTCAAAATCTTGGAATTCAACGACTTTCTTTTTAGCAGAAGTTCCCGCTTTTTTAAAGTGACCAACGGCCGCTTTAGTTGCGTGTTTTTCTGTTTTGTCATCGAAACCAAGCTGAAGGGCTTCATACCCGTCAACCTCATTGGTTCTGACTTGGGTAACGACACAAGGCCCAGCTTCGATTACCGTACAAGGAATGTTCTTCCCGTTCTCGTCGAAAATGCTTGTCATGCCGATTTTTCTTCCAATTAACCCAGACATAGTAAACTAATTATTAATTAATAAATTGATTTTTGTAATACAAAGAATAAGTATTAGAATGAATGTGTCCATTCTAATACTTAGTTCTTATTTTTTTAAGATATACTTAAACTTTGATTTCTACTTCAACGCCACTTGGCAACTCTAATTTCATTAGAGCGTCAATTGTTTTTGATGAAGAACTATAAATGTCAAGTAATCTTTTGTACGAACTAACTTCGAACTGCTCTCTCGATTTTTTGTTAACGTGAGGAGAACGTAGTACCGTAAATATTTTTTTGTGTGTAGGTAAGGGAATAGGACCTGTTACAACAGCACCTGTGCTTTTCACAGTTTTTACGATTTTCTCAGCAGATTTATCCACCAACATGTGATCGTAAGATTTTAATTTTATTCTAATTTTTTGACTCATCTTGTTAAAAATTAAGCGTTACCTTTTGCTTTTTTGATTACTTCTTCAGATATGTTTGAAGGAGTTTGCTCATAGTGTGAAAATTCCATTGTTGACGTTGCTCTACCTGATGATAATGTTCTCAATGTTGTAACATATCCAAACATTTCAGATAACGGCACATCTGCCTTAATAGTTTTAGCACCATTTCTGTCACCCATGTCATTCACCTGACCTCTACGACGGTTGATATCACCAACGATATCTCCCATGTTTTCTTCTGGTGTAATAACCTCCATTTTCATGATAGGCTCCAAAATAACAGCTCCTGCAGCTTTAGCAACTTCTCTATAACCCATTCTGGCAGCTAACTCAAAAGAAAGTGCATCAGAATCTACCGGGTGAAAAGATCCGTCTAATAAAGTTACTTTTAGACTATCAACTTGGTATCCAGCAAGCGGACCTGTTTTCATAGCTTCACGGAAACCTTTTTCAACAGATGGTATGTATTCTTTAGGAACGTTACCACCTTTTACTGCATTTACGAATTGTAATCCAACTGGAATTTTACCATCAACTTCATCTGCTGGTTCAAGTAAAAACACAATATCTCCAAATTTACCACGACCACCTGATTGTTTTTTGTAAACTTCTCTATGATTTGCCGATTTAGTAAATGCTTCTTTGTACTCTACTTGTGGTTCTCCTTGGTTCACCTCTACTTTAAACTCACGTCTCATACGATCTACAAGAATGTCTAAGTGTAACTCACCCATTCCAGAGATAATAGTTTGACCTGAAGCTTCGTCAGTTCTAACTGTAAACGTTGGATCTTCTTCAGCCAATTTAGCCAAAGCCATACCCATTTTATCAACGTCTGCTTTAGTTTTTGGCTCGATAGCGATACCAATTACTGGTGCAGGGAATTTCATTGACTCCAAAATAATTGGGTGTTTTTCATCACACAATGTATCTCCAGTTTTAATATCTTTAAATCCAACTGCTGCTCCAATATCTCCAGCTTCGATATAATCGATTGGGTTTTGTTTGTTAGCGTGCATTTGGTAGATACGCGAAATTCTTTCTTTGTTTCCTGAACGAGTGTTCAATACGTAAGAACCAGCGTCAAGACGACCTGAGTATGCACGGAAGAAAGCCAAACGTCCAACGAATGGATCAGTAGCAATCTTAAATGCCAAAGCAGCGAACGGCTCTTTTACATCTGGTTTACGCAATATTTTTGTTTGATCTTCTTCTAATAAATCAGCGTCATCCGGGTCAATTCCCCAGATACCTTCTTTATCCATTGGAGATGGCAAGTATTTACAAACGGCATCTAACATGAACTGTACTCCTTTGTTTTTGAAAGAAGAACCAGCGATCATTGGAATGATAGCCATATCCATAGTAGCAGCTCTTAATGCTGTGTTGATTTCTTCCTCAGTAATTGAGTTTTCATCTTCCATGAATTTTTCTAACAGATTTTCATCATAGTCAGCTACTGCTTCTATAAGAATAGATCTGTATTCTTTTACTTCTGCAAGCATGTCTTCTGGAATAGGCACAATATCAAAAGTAGCTCCTAAAGTTTCATCATGCCATACAATAGCTTGATTTTTAACTAAATCAACAACTCCTTTGAAATCGATTTCATCACCAATAGGCAATGTAATTGCAACAGCATTCGATTTCAACATGTCTCTAACTTGCTGACAAACCATCAAAAAGTTAGATCCTTGACGGTCCATTTTGTTTACGAATCCCATACGTGGCACTCTGTATTGATCGGCAAGTCTCCAGTTTGTTTCTGATTGTGGCTCAACACCATCAACAGCACTAAACAAGAAAACCAACCCATCCAATACACGTAATGAACGATTTACCTCAACGGTAAAGTCAACGTGTCCTGGGGTATCAATAATGTTAAAGTGATAAGGAATAGATTCAGGTAAAACTGCACCTTGTTTTGTTGGGAAATTCCATTCACAAGTTGTAGCAGCAGAAGTAATGGTAATACCTCTTTCCTGCTCTTGTGCCATCCAGTCCATTGTTGCAGCACCATCGTGTACTTCACCAATTTTATGTGATTTTCCTGTGTAGAATAATATACGCTCTGTTGTGGTTGTTTTACCAGCATCAATGTGAGCCGCAATTCCGATATTTCTTGTATATTTTAGATCTCTAGCCATTTCTTATGTATTAAAATCTAAAATGTGAGAATGCTTTATTTGCTTCAGCCATTTTGTGAGTATCCATTCTCTTTTTAACTGCTGCACCTTCTTCTTTAGCTGCTGCTAAAACTTCACCTGCTAGTCGTTGAGCCATCGATTTCTCATTTCTTCTACGTGCATAAAGTATCATCCACTTCATTGCCATAGAGATTTTTCTGTCTGGTCTGATTTGCATAGGAATTTGGAATGTCGCTCCACCTACTCTACGACTGCGCACTTCTACGTGAGGCATAACGTTAGTTAATGCATCTTTCCAAATTTCTACTGACGTTTTTTCAGCGTCTTGTTTTTTTGCTTCTACGATGTCCATTGCATCATAAAAAACTGTGAAAGCTGTTGATTTTTTACCGTCCCACATCAAGTTGTTCACGAAACGTGTCACTAACTGATCGTTAAATTTTGGATCTGGTAAAAGAGGTCTTTTCTTTGCTGCTCTTTTTCTCATGTCTTTGTTTTTTGTCGAAAGTCGAAAGTCGAAAGTCGTAAAGATGCTACTTTATGACGTTATAACTTTTCTCTTTTGACTAGTTAAAAAATTACTTTTTCGCCTCTTTTGGACGTTTTGCACCATACTTAGATCTACGTTGCGTTCTTCCTGCTACACCTGAGGTATCAAGCGCACCACGAACGATGTGGTATCTAACTCCTGGTAAATCTTTTACTCTTCCGCCTCTCACTAATACTATCGAGTGCTCTTGCAGATTGTGTCCTTCTCCAGGGATGTAGGCATTTACTTCATTTCCGTTTGTCAAACGCACACGCGCTACTTTACGCATTGCTGAGTTTGGTTTTTTTGGAGTAGTAGTGTAAACACGCGTACAAACACCTCTTCTTTGAGGACAAGAATCTAAAGCAACCGATTTACTCTTCTTAGTGACTTGAGTTCTTCCTGTTCTTACTAATTGTTGAATAGTTGGCATAATTAAATACTAAAAATTACTTGTTTATAAAATTCCCGCTTTTTACGGGGTTGCAAATGTAGTACTATTTTTCAATAAAAAAAATCATAATTAATTATTTTTTTCAATAACTAATTATTTGTTTTATAACGAAATAAAGAATCGTCGGTATTGAAATTATAGTTTTGAAATTATAGTTTGTTTAAATGACTATTTCGCTTATAATTTTTAACATCTGGAAAATATAGTAAACTGATGAAATTTGCGTTATTTTTACAACGATAACAAAAATTAAAATGAAACGAGATTGCTTCGTTCCTCGCAATGACTTCCCAAACGGTTCGCTTCAAAAAAAAATAAAGATTGAAAAGACTACTTATTATACTCACACTCTTATTTTTCCTAAACTCTTTTGGACAAAACCTTTATTTAAAAATAAATGGTACAACTGCGAAAGAAACTAAAGTTATCGATTCGTTGAGTTACAATTCAAAGCACAAAAGCTTCGAGCAATTAAATGCGGAATTGAATCTGTTTTCAACCCTACTTTCAAAAAACGGTTATCTCGAAAATAAATTGACTGCGACTTTAAAGCAAAACGATTCCACTTTTTTATACCAATATACTTTAGGTGAAAAAACAGCCTTTATACATATTTATATAGGTAAAGTAAAAACGCATTTGAACGCACTTTTTTCTACTGCTAAAAACGACACAATTAATATTCCGTTTGTAGAAAGCGAAGCTTTTTTATTAACCACTATAAAGACGCTAGAAAAGAAAGGATTTTCGATGGCGAAAGTTCGATTAGTAAATGTGGTCAAAAACAAAAATTATTTAACTGCAGATTTAGATCTTGAACTCGACAAAAAACGTTTTGTGAATGGCATTGTCATTAACGGTTACGATAAATTTCCGGAAGGGTTTAAGAAAAATGTCTTTCGAATGTATCGCAACAAAACGTTCAGTCAGGAAAATTTAGAGAAAATAAATAGAGATTTCAGCCAATACCGATTTGTAAAGCAAACGAAATATCCTGAAATTCTTTTCACCAACGATTCTACGAAAGTGTATGTGTATTTGGAAAAAGCAAAAGCGAATTCTTTTGATGGTTTCATAGGCTTCTCCAACGATGAAAATCAGAAAGTGATTTTTAATGGTTATTTGGATTTGGTTCTGAACAACATTTTAAATTCTGGTGAGAAATTGTCACTGTATTGGAAAAGTGATGGTAAAGATCAAAAAACATTTAATTTAGGTATAGAACTTCCTTATATTTTTAAAAGTCCGATTGGTTTAAAAGCACAATTAAACATCTTTAAACAAGATAGTCTCTTTCAGAATACACGAACCAACATTGACTTAGGCTATTTTTTTAATTACAACAACCGATTGTATCTTGGCTATCAATCGGCCGAATCAAGCGATATTCAAAATACCAACTCGACTTTATTAAACGATTATAACAATAGTTTTGTAACGTTGAATTACGAGTTTTTTAATTTCAATTCTTCTAATAATAGCGTATTTTTATTTCCGGATAGCACTTCATTAAATGCAAAAATCGGAACCGGAAAAAGAGATTCCAAATTGGAAAGTAATTCGCAATTTTTCGCCAATTTGAATTTGAATCACAACATCTATCTCAATGCTAAAAACGTCGTCAATATAAAAAGTCAGAATTATTATTTACAGAGCAGCTCCTATATCATTAATGAATTGTATCGTTTTGGAGGTATTAATTCGATACGAGGATTTAATGAAAATAGCTTACAAGGCAATGCTTTTAGTTCCATATTGACCGAATATCGCTATGTGCTTTCTCCGAGTATATACGTTCATTCGATTATTGATTATGGTTATTTTCAAGACAAAACATCCAATACCGACAACAATCTTTTGTGCTTTGGTTTTGGATTTGGATTGCTGACAAAAAACGGGCTTTTCAATTTAATTTATGCTAATGGCTCAACGAATGACCAAGCTATCAAACTCTCCAATTCTATAGTCCATATTAGTTTTAAAGCGACATTTTAAATATTAATGTTAAATGTTATCAAATCATTATTTTTTTTAGGATTTTTAATAAGTTTTTATGACTTTTGTTTTAACTAATTCAAACCAAATTTATAATGAAAACAAAGTTTAATTTATTTTTAACACTAGTCATGGTGTTTTTTGTGCAACTATTATTTGCCCAAGAAAGGATGGTAAGTGGAGTTGTTTCTGACAATGCTGGACTTCCGTTTCCGGGAGTAAATGTTGTAATTAAAGGAAAAGCACAGGGAACGTCGTCTGACCTTGACGGAAAATTTTCTATTAAAGCAAGTCCAAGCGATGTATTGATTTTTAGTTTTTTAGGAACTAAAACCCAAGAAATCCTCGCCAAATCAACCACTATTAATGTCAAAATGCAAGACGAATCCATCGAACTCGAAAGCGTTGTGGTGACTGCATTGGGTATTAAAAGAAAACCAGA
>JANNCY010000135.1:0-2308 GCA_031387085.1 Flavobacteriales bacterium
TACATCTAGTTTTAGGAGTCGTAAATGACAAAGATTTAAACGGAATTTTACCTTTATTTCCAAAAGAAGCGATTTATTATTTCTGTAAGCCAGCCATTCCCCGTGGTTTGGATGCAGCGATTTTACAAAAGGAAGCTAAAAAACACGGATTAAATGGAAAAGTATATAATTCTGTTTCAAATGCTTATCAAGCCGCATTGAAAAAAGCAAGTGCAAATGACTTTATATATGTAGGTGGAAGCACTTTTGTAGTAGCAGAAATTTTGTGATTTTTTTTACGATATGTTTGCAGATATAAAAAAGAGTTCTATATTTGCACTCGCAATCAAGCACTAATCGGGCGATTAGCTCAGCTGGTTCAGAGCACCTCGTTTACACCGAGGGGGTCGGGGGTTCGAACCCCTCATCGCCCACAAAACTCCTTAAGCAATTAAGGAGTTTTTTTTATGCCATTAATGAAACTTAAAAAATTAAAAATAAATGTAAAATAATATACCAATTGGTATTTTTTATTATATTTGCATCGAAATAATTTCATTCTAAAAATGTCAAAAGCCGAACGTACCAAACAATTTATCATCGAAAAATCCGCTCCTGTGTTCAATACCAAAGGATATGCAGGCACATCTATCAATGATTTGATGCATGCAACCGGACTAACCAAGGGAAGCATTTATGGTAATTTCGAAAACAAAGATGAAGTTGCATTGGCGTCTTTTGATTATAATTTTGAAAAAGTGGTTACATACATCAAAAATAAAATGGACGCACAGTCTTCCTCCATTGATAAATTATTAGAGTATCCAGAAACCTACCGAAATTTTTTAAAATTACCTTTTCTACAATCGGGTTGTCCTATTAACAATACCTCTGCCGAATCGGATGACACGCATCCTCTATTGAAAGAAAAAGCGGCAAAAGCATTACAATTTTGGAGAGAAAGATTGGAAAATAGAATACAAATCGGAATTGAAAACAATGAAATTAAACCCGATATTAACGTCAATGAATTTGTTTCGGTTTTAATTTCTTTAATTCAAGGCAGTGTGATACAAGTAAAAGTAACGGGTAAAATTGCTCCGCTAAATGCTTCTATGGACTTTCTAGAACGTATGATAAACGATCTAAAAAAATAAAAAAATTTACAAAATAATATACCGATTGGTATATTTTAATATGCTAATTTAATAATGAGAAAAATGAGAAAACTAAAACAACTAAGTCTGGCAACGTCATTGCTTATGACTATTGCTATTAATGCCCAAACTACAAAAACAATTACAGGTTTTAATCACGTGGAAAGCGTTGCCAATGATGGTCGAAATATCTATGTTGCTGATATCGGCAGGGAACTAAACCCAACTGCAAAAGATAGTGATGGCACCATCATCAAATTGGATTCTAAAGGTAAAATTATTGATGCTGCTTTTGTAAAAGAAAAGCTGAACGCTCCAAAAGGATTGGCAATTTCTAACAACATACTCTTTGTAAACGACATCGATCGTCTTGTGGCTTTTGACATCAACTCGGGATCCAAGCTATATGAAATCAACTTTAGTGGTGCGACTTCCTTTTTAAATGACATTGCAGTTTGGGACAACAACACTTTGTATGTATCGGCAACAGACAAAAGTAAATTGTTTAAAGTTGATTTAGTATCCAAATCGTATTCGGAAATTAAAACCGACAAAATAATAGCCGGTATCAATGGATTGTTTTGCCACAAAAAAGCAAGTCGTATTTACGTCAATGGGTTTGGAAGTGACAACAAACCAAATGGTGTTGTTGGTTATGTGAATTTGAAGGATAACACATTCCATAAAGTAACCCAAATGGAGGGTTTTTACGACGGCATCTTTATCTATAAAGACGTATTGTATGTAAGCAATTGGATGGCATTTGAAAAAAAAGGAGTTGTGCTAGCGATGGGAATTTTCAATCCAAACGGAACTAAAGTACTTAAAATAAATACAGGTGAACCCATCGCTGGTCCAGCCGATTTTATAATAGTAAACGACCAATTAATTGTTCCTGCAATGATTAGTGGCGAAATTCACTTTATACAACTTGAAAGTGATATATCATTAAAATTATAACCTTTTCTAAAATTTAAAAAATGACTAAAAATCCGAAATCAGATTATAAAATTCGCTTCAACGATTGCGATTTATTTGGACATTTAAATAATGCCCGTTATGTTGATTATTTCATGAATGCCCGCGAAGATCATTTAAAAGACACGTATAATTTAGAGTTGGCCGAATACTACAAAACAGGTTTGGCTTGGGTAGTGACCAACCACGAAATT